>NZ_JBHNYX010000041.1:0-42157 GCF_054960505.1 Alteromonas sp. G4i13
CTTAATCACTTCCTCGATTTCACTGTTACCACTCAAGCGTGCGAGATCGATAAGATAACCTTTTTCTAGCTTATCCAAAGTGTGTCCTTCAAGTCGCGCTTTTACCTCTTCAACATCACCATTGGCAATAGAAGTTTTAAGCGCTGCATGATTATTTAACGATCGGTCTTCTGTTTTTTCAGCTGATTCATTCGCAGTCATCGTTCATCCTTAATTTTCACTTAGTAAAAAAACATTAGTGCTTTTTACCTTTTGTAGTTAAAGATGACACTAAACGATCACACCGTTATGCCACCCATATCTCGAACTGCCAAGGCGTGAGTTTATACACTGAATCAGCTCCGAAGATTTTCTTTTCGTCGCGCTCCCAGTGCGCATACTCACCTTCAAACAATGGTTCTTCAAACGTTACATCAAGCTGCTCATTTGAAAAATTAATCACAACGAACACTTTTTCATTTTCATTACAACGTACAAAACTAAAAACCTTATCCATCTTAGAGTTTGGCACCTGTATCATTCTTGCCCCGTACTCTCCGTTCCCTAGCACGGCTTTGGACTTTTTAAGAGCAATTAGCTTGCGGTACAAGTTGCCTATCTCATGTTCTTGCCAGTGTATAGGGTCGTGCTCAAAGAACGCTAAACGCTTGGTTTCCCCAGCTTCTTGTCCGTTGTGAATGAGCGGCATACCTTCACCTACCACAGACAACGCAATGCAGGCTTCAAGCGCATCACCAAATTGTTCGCGCTGAGTGCCATCCCAGGCATTTTTGTCATGATTACTAACGAAGGTCATTCTGTAAGCGGAGTGAGGCCAGCTGCGTTCGTTCCACGAATAATACTTGCGCAACCTATCCAGCGAACATTGTCCGTGTGCGAGTTCGTGTAGCGTCTCGTTCCAACTCCATGCGTATGTCATATTGAACGCATTTTCGTGAAGATCTCGATTCTCCCATTCAGCCAACATGAAGACTGGTCTGATTGCGCTTAGCGTTTGCACTGCTTGCTGCCAAAAATCGTTGGGGACATACCCCGCTACATCACAGCGAAACCCATCAATGTCGAACTTTTCAACCCAATAACACAACGCGTTAATCATGTATTTGCGAAGGCCAACGTGTTCATAATCAAACTCTATGATATCGCTCCAATCCCACCACGGAGATGGACGAAAATCTCCTTTGTAGTCTTTGGCGTACCACTCGGGGTGCTGTTCAACCAAAGGATTATCCCACGCACTGTGATTTGGCACCCAGTCTATGATGACTTTTAACGAAAGCTTGTGCGCTTCATCCACCAGCGCTTTGAAATCCTCTTCGCTACCAAATTCAGGGTTAATGGCCAGATAGTCTTTTACTGCATAGGGACTTCCAAGCTCCCCTTTCCTGTTTTTTTTACCAATAGGGTGTACAGGCATAAGCCAAACAATATCAGCGCCAAGTGATTTAATGTGGGATAACCCCTTTCTCACTCCTTCAAAATTACCTTGCTCTGAAAACTGTCGTGTGTTGACCTGATAAATAACAGAGTGAGATGACCATTCTGGCTGAAGCACGTTATATCGTTTCTTAGGAACAGGATTGATATCCATATTATCTTTCCTTATCGAGATTAGCGTTTAGAAGAAGAATCTGGTTCTGCGTCGCGTTACTTTAGGCTTCAAATTGCAGCGAGCTGGGCTTTTAACTGCCGCAAGCTCGTGGCTTAAAGAATAGGTAAACTTGTAACACCTAAAATTAGTACCCAAATACCGAAAAAAAGTTTTAGACGCTGAACCGAAAATGCTAAAACAACAAACTTTGCAATCGTTCCACCGACTATTGCACCTGCCCCAGCAAACAAAACAACCTGCCATACCACAGACTCGCTTATAAAAGCGTGATACGGCAATGCAGACCACACAGTAAAAGCCGACAAGATAACCGCGCTGGCAATAGACAAAGTTACATTAAACCCTCGAATTATGAGGTAAACAGCGACTAACTCTCCTACTCCTACCGAAAGCCACGCGGTGATAATGCCGCCTAAAAAACCAATGAAAGGTAAAAGCAAAAGATCTTTCGTATGTAAGTCTTTTTTGAAATGGGTACGCTTCATTAGCGGAATAGAAGCAAATATTGCGATTGCTAATAGAATAGAAAAACTACCAAAAGCGATGTGAAGGTTATTGGCCCCACCCCACAAATGCTCTAGAAGCCTTGTACTTTGAGATGAATACTGAGCGAATCCTATGCCGCATATTGACGAGGGAACCGTTAACATCAGTACACTGGGTAATGCTTTCCAATACTGATCATACTTGTGTTGGTGTTTATAATACGCGGCCCAAGTTAGTGCCCCCGCGGTCATACCACAGCATTGGATGGCGAAACTCGTTGCCACAACGCTTTGCGCAGAAAATGACAGGTAGTTAAAAAACGGAACGAAAACCACGCCACCGCCAGCTCCAGTGGCATTCGCAAATATAGCACCAATAACGCCAAGAACGCTGAAAAGCCCGAACTCTTTAACAAGCTCAATAGGGGCTGGTTGCGCTAGCAAACTGCCGATCCATAAAAATAAAAGTACTATCAACGCTGTTTTACCAGCGTTTTGCTTGATGAGAGAAATCACATACGTCCTTAAGGCAGAAAATACGGCAAGTTACACGGCATGACTTTTCTAAGTACGCAGCCAACTAGCACCTGTACAATTTTCAAACTATTGTTATCCCACTACGTATAAGGTTTTACTTACACAGATATCATATACAGCATTTTAAAAAACATGGTTGAAGTATCTACATTTGAGCACCAGGTGCAACTGCATCTTTCGCCAAACCGCTCAGCAACATGGCAACAGACAAAGCACCTTATTGCAGCTTTTGCCCTTTTTATCAGCTCGATAGCTATTGCTTGGTCACTGGCCGGTGCGTGGGTCATATTACCTTTTGCAGGATTGGAGGTCGGGTTACTAACGCTGATTATGTATTTAGTTTCTAAAGCAACATACCGCTGGGAGACGCTCTTAATTTCATCAAACAGCATTCAAGTCACTAGCTCAAACGGTATCAGCATAGAATTCTTCCGCCCTGATACGTCCTTGTACTATAAAAAAGACTTGAGCTTAAAATGTGCGCCACAGCTTGTGCTACAAGCCCCTCTGCAGCAATTTGAAGTGGGATCATTTTTAAATTTAGAAGACAAAGAGCGTGTTCATGAATGTATGCAAAAGGCGGGGATCGCAGTATGTTCGAATAAGTGGTGGTAATTCGTGTTGCTTTGAAATGCAACCAATGCGTAAGGCTCTTTATCGTGCATGACACAAAATTAATGATCATTGTGGCTATTTTCGACTATTTAGATATAAGACGCAGCGATAACGAGTTGCGACCTAATGAGGGTTACACTATGAACTTATACATCGAGTCACTAGAAGGCGGCAATTACCTCGCATCAACCGGTATGGGCGCCTCACGCACCTTGGTTCGCGACAACAAGTCACAACCTAAAACGTTTCACTGTTTGAACGAGATTAGGGAGCATTTTGACTCTCAAGCCTTTGAGAAAGTTTGGCTCCGTCAAAGCACACCGTATGAAGAAATGGTTGGTCAAACCGATCATCCCGGTGCGTTAGAGCTTGAAATTGAGTGGTAGCGACTTGCAGGTGTACTAGCAAGTAAGACCAATAGTTTTCAATGTTCCATGCACCACTTAGCACGTTTTTTGCGTACAACTAATGTGACGTAAATTAAAACGGTATTTTATTGAATTAGAAACAGTAAGAATGGTCTTCTTCTGTAGTTAATAAAATACCTACATGCTAAGGAGAATTGCATGAAAATAAGTAAGTTAGCTATTAAATCTGTGTTTGTGGCTGCCGTGTTAGCCTTGACGGCGTGCGCTTCGATGGGCGACGGAACTGTTGCTGAAAAGCGACAAGCTATTTTAGATATGCAAGATAACGCGCTTGCCCGCCTTTATTCTGAAAAGCCCGATACGCGCTCTCAGGTAAAAGACGCTGCCGGCTACGCCGTATTTACCAATGCTAACATTAACGTATTCTTTGTGGCGGCGGGCACAGGCTACGGTGTAGTAAACAATAATGTAACCGGCGCAAAAACATATATGAATATGGCCGAAGGTGGCGTAGGCCTTGGCTTAGGCGCAAAAGATTACCGAATTGTTATGGTTTTCCACACACAAAAAGCGATGAATCACTTTATTGAAAATGGATGGACCGTAGGTGGTAACGCGGATGTAGCAGCGAAAGCCGGTAACAAAGGTGCATCTGCAGAAGGCGAAGGCTACTTGGGTAACGTCACAGTGTATACTATGACTGAAAGTGGCCTTACATTACAGGCTACTGTTAAAGGCACGAAATTTTGGGTAGATAAAGAACTAAACTAATTCTGCCCTAACTATTCCTAACCATATTAGCGATTAGCGCTCCAACACACCGAAGGCCTCTTGAATGCAAGAGGCCTTTTTATTTTTTCTGCACAACTGCCAGCTACCGCTCTAAATCTTTAGGCTGTCTGAATCACAGTAATAGGCAGTGTCGTGTTCCCCATAGCTTCTCTTACCACCGCCGTGTATACGAAAGTCTAAATTTAGGGGGAAACCCTCATAACTGAATTGAACACTCGTGACTACGCTTTACTTGTAAAAGGCTCGCTTAGCAGCACGCTAAGCCATAAACGAGGGTTTCATCATGCAACCACAAAACAACAAAGTGATAAGAGCAGTAGTAAGAACGATATTAACGAGCGCATTGTTCGCTTCGGCGACGGTAGGCTTTTCAACTAACGCGGCAATAATAGGCAGCAGTTATGGGAATGCAGTCCATGTCGATCTTTCCATTACAAGTAATGTAGGAGGTATGGTCTCTGTAATCGCTAACTCAACTATCAACTTAGCTCATACCAGCGGTAGTGCTCCTGAAAATTATTCTCAGATTGACACTATCATTGGCGCAAGCGCAGATGCTTCGGGTACGTTGGGCAGCCCCATCGACGTTACAGAGTTTGATGGCGCGCTATCCACCGCCATTATTGAAGGCGAATCTCAATCGTCTTTAGCGAGTTTTGTTCCGGCAAGCTTTTTTACGTCAGGCCGCGGAACCATAAACGACCTTAATCTTGACTTATTTTCAGACTTACTTGGAATAAGTGGCTTTTTAACGCTAAGTGCTGATGTACTTTCCACAGTCTCGCAAATTGACGGAAACGCCACGACCGGCTCAAACGTGAATCTATCTACAGCAGGTTCATCAGACATCGTGGATGTGGAAGTGAATCTTTGGGGAAATACCGTAACGGCTACTGCACTTGAAAATCAGTCTCTCTTTGCGGGTTTGAATATCGCTGACTTTGGCTTGGGAATATTTGTTAATGAAGTCGAAAAGTCGTGTTCCAACACCTCTTGCACAGAATCACGCAACGCGGTTAGAGTATCTTTCGATGATTTCTCACTAAATGCATTTTACGATGCGCTATTCCCTGCTGGCGGGCCGTTAACCGGGCCTGTGTTTAACTTGACCAACAACCCTATTGTCAACGGCGAGATCATTTTAGCTAGCTCGTTTGCTACAACCTCTTCTTCAACTGAGGTAAGTGCACCCTCTACGTTTGCAATTTTTATTTTCGCAGTAGGCTTATTGAGTGCAAGAAGATTTAATAAACACAAAATGCTACAGAAATAACGTTTGAAAATCTCAAGGCAGAAGGAGCAAGTCTACGGTTTCTCTCTTTCTTGCCTTGAGAATCATATCGCTCACATTTTACTGAGCACGGTTTTCCTCAATCTGCATCCACTGTGCTCTTGTACAATTCTCGAGAAGCTCAAATGCTTCAACAACCACATCTTCTCCTTGTATAAATGGATGTGCCTGATTATCTTTCCTATCCGTTAACGCCTTAAGCTTATCTCTTGTTCCGTCTCTTCCAGGGTGATTTGACAAAAATACATCAATATTTTGTTCTTTCACCAACGCTTTCATTGCATTGGCCGAGTTTGTATAAGACTTTATTCTTGCGACATCCGGACCATAATTGAGCCCTGTGCCGCCCCATAATACAGCGCGATGCCGTTCATCTCCATCGATCACAGGGAGAACGATAGTAAGCGTACCCGGTGTATGTCCAGGCGTTACATAAAACGCTAACTCAGTGCCATTCACGTTGAGTACATCCCCATCTTCAATCAGTAAATCTTTTTCAGGTTTTGCTCCCCAGCGATAGCTTGCAAACGCGTCGTTTTCTAACACGTGCCACTCAAGTTCACTCATCACAATACGTGGACTATAAACTGATTTAATCAGCCCAAAACCACCGTAATGATCGCCGTGTCCATGAGATATGATTAGATGGGAAATCGGCTTATCTCCCAACCCGAGTGCCGAAAGTCCGTTAAGGATATAATGTTGAGCTTGTTGGTTATTATTTAGCGCGTCTACTAAAACTATACTTTCGCCCGTATCAATTGCCCAACTTGCTACGTTGCCAGCGCCGACATAATAAAGGTTATCGAAGACCTGTTGAGGTGGAATGTGACGACGGACTTTAGCATTTCCTTTTACTTCGCTAACACCATTACTGCGCTTGGATCTCTCGCGCCGATTTTCGCTAATAACGAACATATTCCGCGGCTCTTGACTAATATCGCAAAGACTCGCCAATCCAGGAAAATGCTTAGCACTTTTCAATCCTTTATCCGCGTAATATTGCGCAGTGTATACATCGGCTGAGTAAGTATTATTGGACATCCAAACCGCCAGAAGCATTATTGCAAGCTGCCATACAGACTTTTTTATATTAACCATAACGCTTTCCATTCTAGGTATATAAAACCACGTTGTTTTACGATGTTGATTTTTTCACTGTTTGGGACAACTGTATTCAGTTTGCATTAAACCATAAACAATATTTTGCATAAGCACTTTTAATTGGGCATATTTTAAACACAACTGACGAAGGGATTTCTTATGATAATCGTGGTGTTTAATCAAAAAGGCGGCGTAGGCAAATCGACCATTAGCACCAATTTAGCTGCGCAAAGCGCTAAGCTGGGTCATAAGACCTTATTGGTAGACTTAGACGCTCAGGGAAATAGTACTCACTACGTGGGATTTAACGCCAGAGAACAAAGCCTTACCGTGGCCGATATGTTCAAACAAGTAGTTGGCATTTTCAGAACAGCCAAGAAGCCTAACGCGTTCGTGCATGCAACGCCTTATGAAAACCTCTTCGTTATGCCTTCTTCTTCTGCGTTGGCGGAAGTCGAGCGAGAGCTCGAGTCACGATACAAAATTTTTAAACTTAAAGACGCGTTAAAGGAGTTAAAAGACGAATTCGACAACATTTTTATCGACACGCCTCCTAATTTTAATTTTTATTCTAAAGCGGCACTTATTGCTGCTGATGGCTTTTGCGTCCCCTTTGATTGCGACGACTTCTCGGCACAGGCGATTGAGCGTTTACTTGAAAATGCAATGGAACTAAAAGAAGACCACAACCCTGAACTGCGTTTGTTGGGTATTGTTGTTAATCAATTCAATAGCCAAGCAAAGCTTCCAAGAGAGTTAATTGAGACACTTAAGCAGCAAGATTTGCCAGTGTTAGAAAGTTATATAAGTGCCACGGTAAAAGTGAAAGAGTCTCACTCTAAGCGAATGCCGCTGCCTTTCTACTTACCTAAGCACAAAGTGACGAATCAAGTTGCGGCTTTATTTGAAGAACTCAATGCGAGCAAAACCTAACGCTAACAAGTTTCGCTAAACATCAATATCAATATGCTTAAGCCCACCCTCGCTGTTACCTCGCTCTTTATCTTTCGAGTTTTCAGCTGATTTTTCGATAATCTCAGTTCGCTTCACGTCTTGAAACTGATCGCGCTCTTCTTCACTAAAGTGCTCGGACTTTTTGGTTTTTTGCACTTTCTTCACGCGGTCGTCCGTCTCAATCGGCACTTTTGTGTTGCGAGGCAAAATGGGAAACAGTAGATCGTTGCTCATACGCCCTCCAGAAGTTTGCATTTGTCTCTATAACTTATCGGCAACGAGTTGCCTAAAATTACGGTTCAAAACTAATTCATAACGAATTGTTTTATTATATACACATTAAATTAGAGTTAATGTGCCAAAAGAGTTCACTTTAACCTTGCAAATCCTAATTCAAAACGCTAATGTTTCAGCCGTTCGAAATTAGGAATTAAAATTTTCAAATGATTAACTGCGCGACGAAACATCACCATCACCACAAAGCATAACCTTTCAGGTTCGTGCTGGAAGGTCTATGTATCCTTCCAGTGGCGCAGATAAAACAAATTCTCGACCCTCGGAAGGAAACTTCCGGGGGTTTTTCGTTTTAGGCGCAATCAAAAGTTAAAACACAACGTGTAAGGAACGTTTCAATGAGTAACAGCAAAAGACTTCGAATTGCCGTACAGAAATCAGGTCGATTGAGCGATGACAGCATTGCCCTACTGAAAGCTATAGGCATTAAACTCAATATTCGTGATCGCCTGCTGATTGCGCATTCTACGAACCAGCCTATTGATTTGCTTCGCGTGCGTGACGACGATATTCCAGGTCTTGTTATGGATGGTGTAGTAGACCTAGGCTTTATTGGCGAAAACGAGCTAGAAGAGAAAATGCTAGAGCGTAAAGCTGCGGGCAAGCCATTCGAATATGAAGTACTGCGTCGTCTAGACTACGGCGGCTGCCGCCTGTCTATTGCGGTACCTAATGAGATGGATTATCAAGGAATCCAGTCGCTAGAAGGCAAAAAAGTAGCAACAACTTACCCCTACCTACTTGAGCGCTACTTCAAAGAACAGGGCATAAATGCAAAGGCTGTAATGCTACAAGGTTCTGTGGAAGTAGCCCCACGAGCAGGTGTAGCTGACGCTATCTGTGACCTTGTATCTACCGGTGCAACCCTTGAAGCTAACGGTCTTGTTGAAAAAGACGTTATTTTCCGCAGTAAAGCGGTACTTATTAAGCGCGCTGATGGCGAGCTTAGCGACGAGAAAGAAACACTGGTTAACCGACTAATGCCACGTGTTGATGGCGTATTACTAGCAAAAGAAAGCAAGTACATCATGCTACACGCACCAAAAGCGTATTTAGAGCAGGTGAAAAGCCTACTTCCAGGTGCTGAAAATCCTACGGTTCTACCACTTGCTGGAAATGAAGAACAAGTTGCTATCCACGTTGTTTCTACAGAGACCTTGTTCTGGGAAACCATGGAGAAACTTAAAGCCCTTGGTTGTAGCTCTATTCTTGTAATGCCAATCGAAAAAATGATGGGCTAAAAGGCAGGCAATTATGATTACTTGGTCATCTCTTTCGGTAAATGAGAAAAAACAGGCGCTAGCCCGCCCGGCTATGGCCAATAGCCAACAGTTAAAGCAGACCGTGGGCGACATTATCGCCCGCGTTGAAAAAGAAGGCGATGAGGCAGTACTTGATTACACACGTAAATTTGACTGCCCAGACTTAACTAGCCTTGTACTTTCACAAGAAAACATTGATGCTCTTGCTGCGAAGGTAACGCCAGAGGTAGCAAGTGCTATCGATACTGCGTTCAACAACATAAAAATGTTTCACGAAGCGCAAATGCCTAGTGATATCGCGCTAACCACAACGCCTGGTGTTAAATGCGAGCTGCGCTTCACCGCCCTTGATGCAGTGGGTCTTTATATTCCAGGCGGCAGCGCTCCACTTCCATCAACCGTATTGATGCTAGGCGTACCTGCATTGGTGGCGGGCTGCGAAAATAAGCTACTTTGTACTCCACCAAACAAAGAACAGCTTATCGCGCCTGAAATTGCGTATGCGGCCAGAAAATGCGGCATCGACAAGATCTTCTTGTGTGGTGGTGCCCAAGCAATCGCCGCTATGGCCTTGGGAACAGACAGCGTTCCTCAAGTAGATAAGATTTTTGGCCCGGGTAACAGCTTTGTGACTGAAGCTAAACAGCAAGTAAGCCAACGTGCTGATGGTGCAGCTATTGATATGCCGGCCGGCCCATCAGAAGTGTTGGTACTTGCTGATGAGTTCGCAAACCCTGAGTTTGTAGCGGCCGACCTGCTTTCCCAAGCCGAGCACGGTCCAGACTCGCAGGCTATTTTGGTGTCTAACAGCGCTACACTTATTGAAGAAGCAAAAGCCGCGGTTGAACGTCAATTAGCAACCCTATCTCGCGCTGAGATTGCCCGCCCTGCTATGGAAAATGCGCGTTATATTTTGGCTGATTCCATTGAGCAAGCCATTGAAGCAAGTAACGCCTACGCTGCTGAGCACTTAATTGTACAAATAGAGAATGCCCGTGATTATTTGCCAAAAATTAAATACGCAGGCTCTATATTCCTAGGCCCGTGGTCACCAGAATCTGCAGGTGATTACGCGTCGGGCACTAACCACGTACTGCCAACCTATGGCTATGCTAAGAATTACTCTAGCCTTGGATTATTAGACTTTATGCGTCGCTACACTATTCAAGAACTAAGCGCAGACGGCATGCGTAATTTAGGCCCTGCGATTATGGCACTTGCAGCTGCCGAGGGCTTGGATGCACACGAACAGGCCGTTGCACTTCGCATGCAGGCACTTAAGCAAGGAGACGCCTAATGTCGGCACTTATCGATAACCTAATTAACGAAAATTTAGTGCCGCTAAAGCCGTATGAATCGGCTCGTCGCTTGTTTTCAGGTGGTCAAGACTGGCTTAATGCCAACGAGTCACCTTATGCCAACGAATACAGCGTAGATAGCAGCAACTTTAACCGCTATCCGTCATGTCAGCCCGAAGCGGTAGTCGGTGGTTACGCAAACTACGCCGGGCTAGACAAATCGCAGCTTATTGTTACCCGCGGCGCAGATGAAGGCATTGAACTGCTTATTCGCACCTTCTGCACGCCGGGTAAAGACAGCATTCTGATATGCCCGCCTACCTACGGTATGTATGCAATCAGTGCTGAAACCTGTGATGTGGGCATTAAGAAAGTGCCGCTTAACGACGACTTTAGCCTTAACGTGAATGCTGTATGCGCTGAAGATGACGTTAACGTGATTTTCATCTGTGCGCCCAACAATCCAACCGGTACGCCAGTTGCTCGTGAAGACATTAAAACCGTGCTCAATCACTTTGCCGATAAAGCACTGGTTGTTGTAGATGAAGCGTATATTGAGTTCGATGCCGACAATACGTGGGCAAATGAAATAAACAACTATCCAAACTTGGTGGTACTTCGTACGCTGTCTAAAGCGTTTGCTCTTGCCGGTCTTCGCTGTGGTTTTACACTTGCTCAGGCACCCGTCATCCAAGCACTACTTAAAGTGATAGCGCCCTATCCCATTCCAGAGCCAGTAGCGCAGATTGCTGCACAAGCATTGTCGGCTGAATCGCTAACGTTACTTGAGCTTCAGGTGGCTACTATTAACCGGGAAAAAGAGGCCCTAGCCGAAGCGCTGGAATCTATCGAAGGCTTTGAATTAGTGGGTGATAGACGAGCAAACTTTATCTTATTCCGCTACGCAAAAGCGCAAGCCCTAATGCAGTACTTGGTAAGCCAAGGCATGCTTATTCGCGATCAATCAAAACAGCTTAACTTACAAAACTGTTTACGCGTAAGCATAGGCACTGAAGAGCAAAACCAGCGTTTGATGCAGCTAATTAACGAATTTAAAAATAATGAGGACGCGGCATGAGTCAGCAAGCCATTTTATTTATTGACCGCGACGGTACACTCGTAGAAGAGCCGCCAGTAGATAAGCAATTAGATAGTTTAGAGAAGCTTGTTTTCGAGCCAAACGTTATTCCTGTGCTACTTAAACTAAAGGCAGCTGGGTTTAAACTCGTGATGGTAAGTAACCAAGACGGCTTGGGTACAGACAGTTTCCCGCAAGAAGACTTCGACAAGCCACACAATGCCATGATGGCCATTTTCGAAAGCCAGGGTGTAGTGTTTGACGACGTTCTTATTTGCCCGCACTTCGATGCTGATAACTGCACATGCCGAAAACCAAAGCTTGGCTTAGTAAAAGAATACCTACAGAAAGGCAAAGTGGACTTCACTCGTTCGTTTGTTATTGGTGACAGAATTACCGATGTACAGCTTGCTGAAAACATGGGTATTCGCAGCTTTCAGTACAACCGTGAAAGCTTAAACTGGAACGATATTCAGAAAAGCTTGTTAGCGTCTTCACGTATTGCAGAGGTGGTACGTACCACCTCTGAAACCGACATTCGCGTGCGTGTAGATCTTGATTCGCAGGCTAAGTCGACAATTCAAACCGGCATGGGCTTTTTTGACCACATGCTTGACCAAATTGCGACCCACGGTGGCTTCGAGCTAAACCTGACTACCGATGGCGACTTGCATATTGACGATCACCACAGTGTAGAAGACACCGCGCTTGCCCTTGGTGAAGCCCTTAAAAAGGCACTAGGCGACAAACGCGGTATTGGTCGCTTTGGTTTCGCGTTGCCAATGGATGAATGTCGTGCGGAATGTATTATGGACATATCAAACCGTCCACACCTTAAGTTTGACGCTGAATTTAGCCGCGACCAGGTAGGTGAAATGGCCACCGAAATGGTACCGCACTTCTTCTATTCGCTTGCACAAAGCATGGGGCTATCGTTACACCTTTCCACCAGCGAAGGTAATGCTCACCACCAAGTAGAAAGCCTGTTTAAAGTATTTGGCCGTGCGCTACGTCAAGCCATTACGCGCCAAGGTGATGCACTACCAAGTAGTAAAGGAGCCCTGTAATGTCAGTGGTAAACCCCAGCCAGCGACAAAAAATAGTCATAGTAAATACCGGCTGCGCGAACATTTCATCGGTACGCTTTGCCCTTGAGCGCTTAGGCGTTGAAGTGGACGTATCTGACGATGTAAACGTGATAAAAAACGCTGATAAAGTGTTTTTACCCGGCGTAGGAACAGCGGCAGCAGCGATGGCAAGCATTAAGCAAAAAGCGCTAGTGGAAACCCTGCAGTCGCTTACCCAACCTGTGCTAGGCGTATGTTTAGGCATGCAACTTATGGTTGAAACCAGCGCTGAAGGTGGTTTTCAAGGTACAGGCAACATCGACTGTTTGAACCTAATGCCAGGTCATGTGGCTCGCATGGAATCAAAAGGCGTGCGCTTACCTCATATGGGTTGGAACACCGTTTCTCACAACAGCGGTCATAAAGAAGAAAGTTTGTTCAAGGGCATTCCACAAGATACCTACTTTTACTTTGTGCACAGTTTTGCCGTTCCTGAATACGAGCACACGCTTGCAAGCTGCACTTATGGTAATAAGTTTTCAGCAGCGATAAATAAAGACAACTTTTACGGGGTGCAATTTCACCCAGAACGTTCTGGCGAGGCCGGAGCACAATTACTGACTAACTTTGTGAACCTATAATGATTATTCCAGCGATTGATCTTATTGACGGACGCGTAGTACGCCTTTATCAAGGCGACTACGAGCAGAAAACCCAATACGAACTGGACCCAGTAGACGTGGTTCACGACTATGCCGACCAAGGTGCAACCTGGCTGCACATTGTTGACCTAACAGGCGCTAAAGACACCAGTAAACGTCAGCTTTCACTAATTAAGTCTATGGTCGATACCAAGCGCATGCAGTTTCAAGCAGGCGGCGGTATCCGTAGTGAAGAAGAAGTGGCGCAATTACTAGAAACGGGCGTAAGCCGCGTAGTGATTGGTTCTTTGGCGGTAAAACAACCCGAGCTTGTGAAGTCTTGGGTAGAAAAATACGGCCCAGAGCACATTGTATTGGCCCTTGATATCAATATTAGCGACAGCGGTGAAAAGCTTATTGCTACCCACGGCTGGCAAGAGAACTCTGGCGTAGCCCTTGAAGGCTTGCTTGAAGACTTCGCTACAGTAGGCGCAAAGCATGTGCTGTGTACCGACATTAGCCGCGACGGCACGCTACAAGGTGCGAACACTGAGCTGTATCAAGAAATGGCAGCCCGTTTCCCACACGTTAGCTGGCAAGCGTCTGGCGGTATTGGCAGCATCGCTGATATCGAAGCGCTAAAACCCACAAACGTTGGTGGCGTAATTTTAGGCCGCGCACTACTTGAAGGTAAATTCACGGTGAAGGAGGCTATTGCATGCTGGCAAAGCGCATAATTCCCTGTTTGGATGTACGCGACGGCAAAGTCGTTAAAGGCGTTCAGTTTAGAAATCATGAAATTATTGGTGATATTGTGCCTCTTGCCGAGCAATACGCAAAAGCGGGGGCCGACGAATTAGTATTTTACGATATCACCGCAAGTTCTGATGCCCGCGTGGTAGACAAAAGCTGGGTAAGCCGTATAGCACAGGTTATTGATATCCCGTTTTGCGTAGCGGGCGGCATTAAGAGCATTGAAGACGCCGGGCGCATTTTGGAAATGGGTGCAGATAAGATTTCGATTAACTCCCCTGCCCTTAATAACCCAGATCTAATTAACCAGCTACACGACGTATACGGTCAACAGTGCGTCGTGATTGGTATCGACAGCTTTTATAACGAAGCAACCGACCAATACGAAGTGTACAAATTCACTGGTGATGAAGCGCGTACTCAAAAAAGCCAATGGCAGACCATCGATTGGATTAAAGAAGTTCAGTCGCGCGGTGCGGGTGAAATTGTTCTGAACTGCATGAACCAAGACGGCGTGCGCAAAGGCTACGATGTGAAGCAGCTGAAAGCCGTGCGCGATGTCTGTGAAGTGCCGCTAATTGCGTCGGGTGGTGCAGGTGAAATTGCCCACTTTACGGATGTGTTTCAACAGGCTGACGTAGATGGCGCGCTTGCAGCATCAGTATTTCACAAGGGCATCATCAATATTGATGAGTTGAAAGCAGAGTTGACCAGCAATGGCGTTGCCATGCGTAAGCGTCACGGATTAACGGCGCAAGCAGAAGGAGTAAACCCGTGATCATTACTAACGAAAACAGCAATAAACTGTCTTGGGACAAAATGGACAACCTACTACCCGCCATTGTGCAAGACGCACTGTCTGGCAAGGTATTAATGCAGGGCTACATGGACCAAGACGCATTGGCGAAAACCCTTGAAACGGGCAAAGTGACATTCTTCAGCCGTTCAAAACAGCGTCTTTGGACCAAGGGTGAAACATCTGGTAACACGCTAGATTTAGTGAGCGTTGCTTGTGACTGCGATCAAGACTCACTGTTGGTACTTGCCAACCCCAACGGCCCGACATGCCACACTGGTGTTGAAAGCTGTTGGTTCGACGGCAACACACCAGCCTTTACGTTTCTTGCAGATTTAGAGCGAGTATTGGCTGCCCGCAAAGATGCCGACCCAAAAAGCAGCTATACCGCTAGCCTTTACAACAAAGGCATTAAGCGCATAGCGCAGAAGGTGGGCGAAGAAGGTGTAGAAACCGCATTGGCGGCTACTGTGCACGACAAAGAAGAGCTTAAAAACGAAGCCGCTGACTTGTTGTACCACTTAACGGTATTGCTTCAGGCGAGCGATATGTCGCTAAACGATGCACTTGATGTGTTGCGTGAGCGTCATAAATAGTAATAGCAACAGCGATCTACGCAAAAGTTAACATCAAGGCCTCTAAACGTTCACGTATTAGAGGCCTTTTAACTCCTAAATACATCTCCCAACGCTCCTTGAAAAGCTAAGCATCGCTCTAAAATTGTCCACTTTTTTTACAATGAGTTCGTATTCGCAGAAAAAATCTCATATTTTCAATGTGATTACCTGAAGGCATGGATAATGCTTACACTGCGATTGTTTAAATAACAATGTTCACTAACCACATAAGGATATGTAATGAAAAAAGTACTTTCATGCTTTTTGCTTTTAGGAAGCTTCTCGTCTTTTGCAACAGTCATTCAGTACAATGATTTCTCCGACACTACGGGGCTTACGCTAAACGGCAACACGCAGGTAGTAAATAACAACCTGCAGCTAACGAATAATATTGCGTGGCAAGGCGGTTCAGTTTTTACCACAAATGCAATCTCTCTCATCAACGACTCTTCATTTGCGACAAGCTTTTCTTTCAAAATAGACAATAACAGTTTAGGCGGGGATACTGACGGCTTAGGAGCAGACGGTCTTGCTTTTGTAATACAGACACAAAATGCAAACGTGGGCGGTGCTGGTGGTGGTTTAGGATATCAAGGTATAAATAATTCAGTTGCGGTTGAGTTTGATACCTTTAATAACACCAGTTGGGATAATAATAACGGCAACCACGTTGGCATAGGTATTAACGGCAACGTTAATACCTCTAATAACGTCAATGAACCATTCCGATTCAATGAAGGCGATGTTTGGAATGTTCTGATAACTTTCGACGGAATTAGCAAGCTTTTCGATGTTTCTTGGTCCATGGAAACCGATTCAACGAAAGGAGGTAGCATTTCACGAATTTTAGATGTGGCCTCTATTTTAGGTTCAACCGATGCATTCTTGGGATTCACATCCGGAACAGGCTCCTATGCAAGTACTCATGAAATACTTTCGGCCACGTTCACAAATACATCCTCAATACCAACAAACACTCCTGTAAACGCTCCAGCAACCTTTAGCTTAATGATGAGTGCTTTAGCTTTTTTAGTTTTTCGAAGAAAAAAGCAAATTTTGAGGTCTTAACTCTCAAAGTGCAGTAATGTTTCTACTTTCAACAACTCGGTAACTAGCGTACTGATTAAGGCGTTGATTTAAATTACATTCTTATATAAAAATGCCCTTCTCGTTTTCTACACGAAGGGCATTTTTGTATCGCAGAGCTTTGCACTTTATTGAAATTAACACTGCTTAGCCTGTCTAACAATCGAACAAAAAGTGAGCCCTCGGTTAAAGAAACGCGACTAGCGCGGCGTTCCCAATATCCAATCTATTCCATGGATAGCAACGGTGGGAAATACGGTCGCATGCGACGCGCCGCCGATAACATGCAATTGTAGTGTTATGTTTTGATCTGCCTTAGCGTTGATTTTACTTGCCAATGCTTTGCTCCCCGCAACCATATCTTGACCCTCGCCAAACTCAGGCGTTTCAAAGCTTCCCACACCAATGTAAACACGCTTGGGCGATTGAGTTTCAGCCATTTCTAAGGTTAGTAAGTAATCGTCATTAAACCACACTGAAGGGCTAACAAGCACATAGTTAGAAAAGGTTTCAGGGGATTGCATGAGCACGTAGCCGCCAAATAGCCCGCCTAATGAATGCCCAATAAAAGTCCGTCGATTGGCGTCTACTCGATATGTAGACTCAATAAATGTTAATACATCTCGTCTAATAAATGACAGATACTCAGCAGCAAGACCGGTTTCCAGTTTCCAACTATCGGCTATGGCAGGAGTGTAGTCCCTTACTCTACTCTCTACGCCTTTTGATTCTAGGGAATAAGACAACCCCACTATGACCGCTTCTTCCATTTGGCCTACGTTTACTGGCATTCGCATAGAGCCTACAATAATAGGAAAACTGTAAGGCGCATCTGTTGTGTATATTACGGGGTAATCCTTGGAAGGAGATGCGTTATAGCTTTTTGGCAACTGTACAAATAACGTATATTTACGTGCAGTTTCCGTATCTTCTATTGTCACCATTTTGCTTCTAGGTAACGAAACAGACGCTTCAGAAATGATAGGTTTAATGATTGATTCAGCAAAAGCACATGAAAATGCACTTCCGACAAGAATTATTGCTGTTAGAAAGCGAAGCACCGTAACCCCTTAGTGGCTTAAACGGCATGTTATAACGCAGCTAATTTCAATTAACCACTGTTTGCACACCAAGGGTCACTTTTTGACTTCTCTATTTCTCGATTTCCCTTACCACTTGGCCATAAGCCAGCAGCGCGAACAGTCCCGTTCCGCCCACAATATTTCCTAGTAATGTTGCACCAATGAGTGAGAGTGTTTCAAGAACGCTTATTTTATTTTGCAGTGCTAACAAGAAAAGTTCTGTTGAACCGGCTATCACGTGCGTAAAATTTCCTATAGCAATTAAATAAGTAAAAATAACTATCATCAATATTTGAGAATGCTTAACCGATGGCTTCATCCATACAATAGCGGCAATGATAAACCCTGACGTAATGCCGTATGAGAAAGCGTCTGATGGTGATAGCTTGGCATAATGTTCAGAAATAGCGGTCATCCCTTCAACCAGCTCTGGTGGAACAGATTGCAGCGAAAAGCTGAAAAACGCAGCCAAAAAGGTGCCGAACATATTGGCGGTGAAAACGATGAACCACAGGCGCGCAATGCAAAAGCCCATATTGAACGAAGGTTTACTCAACAAAGGAAGAATGACCGAAAGCGTATTTTCGGTAAACAATTGAAGTCGACCAACAATCACCAGCACGAAACCAACCGTATAGCCCAAGTTTTCGATAACAAACTGATTGGGAGAGTTTGCAAAGAGGTGATGCAGAATTCCTTCAGCAAGAATTGAAATCGAGATGCCAATGCCTGCCGCCACACCAGACCACCACAATGACATCATAGGACGCTGAAGTTCTTCTAACCCTTCCCTGTGGACAATGGCATACAAAGAAACAGAATTTAAGCTCTGATTATCTCGTACATCTTTTTCTTCAGTATGACTAAGGGCAACGTCTTGCTCTTGGCGCCCAGACTCCTTTATTTTTTCCGTCACTCATGTCTCCTGCAACTCTTTGCTTAACTAGGACGTTTGCCTCAATTACATAGTATTTGGTCTACGACACAGTTATTTAACAGGCACTAACAGACCACCCTATTCGGTTACGTTGATTAAGCACGTTTTTGGTCACAATAATTTTGCCTATTTCAGATATAGCACTCATTTTAATAAAAAAGCCCGCGTGAACGCTGTTCACACGGGCTTTGATCTTATTAACGGCCGTTATAATGCTCGCAAAACGTAAAACATGAACTAAGGGTTCAACAAGGTTGGTTGCCCTAACCCAAGCGCTTTTAAACGTTCAAACTGGGTATCTTTGTCCCCAACTATCAAATAAATCATTCTATCAGGATGTACATATTTACCGTAAAGGCGCTTTATCTCACCCACGGTTAACGCTTTTACCTCAGCTTCTTGCTGTAAAACGTAATCATTGGGCAAGCCAAAGTCGCTAATTTCGCTAACCATATTCAATTTAGCGCCTAACGTTTCAAACGCCCTAGCGCCAGATTTAAGAGTAAACCCTTTCGTAACGTCTAAATCTTCATCTGAATAGTTTGTGCCAAACGCTGCTAATATATCCATGATAGCTTGCGTTGCTTCTAAGGTAACATTCGACCTTACAGCGCTTCGTATGGTGAATTCACCCGTGTATTGATCGCTAGAAAACGACGAACGAATGCCATAGGTGTAGCCTTTGTTTTCACGTAGTTCCTGCATAAGCTGTGAGGCGAAACCGCCCCCGCCTAAACGATAATTCATCACACTGACTTTATAAGCATCATCATGAGTAACATTCGGGGCGGAATGGCCGAAATAAAGCACTGACTGTTTAGCCCCAGGCACGTCATAGAAAAAGAGTTGGGCGCTTTCTGGCAGCTTGGGCTCTGGTACCTTCGCAAAAGTAACATCTTTTGGTAACCATCGCGCATTAAGTGGCGCTAGGCTTTTTACAGCGTCCTGTTGTTTGATGTCTCCCACAACATGGAACTTTGCCAATGACGGTGTGAAGTATTTCTCGTAATACTTTTTAACATCTTCGAGCGTTGTGTCATCTACAGTTTGCTTATCACCAAGAACCGTTTGAGCAAACGGATGCGCCTTTCCGTAAAGCAGTGTTTTAAACTCAACCGATGCAATGGCATTAGGGTTCGCTTTTATTTGTTCAATCTGGTTGATTGTATCGTCTTTAGCTAATTCAAACTCTTGTTCATCAAAGCGAGGAGAAAGTATCACTTCAGTGACAAGCTGCATTAAGTCACTGTAGTGCTTAGACAATACCGTTCCGCTAATAGTAATGTCAGTTTCAGAAGCACTGGCCTCCAGAGAAGCGCCTAAAAGCTCAATTTCCTGTTCCAGCTGCTCGGGTGTTTTTTCCGCCGTACCTTTAAGCAAGGTTGCGGCAAGTAAATTGGCGGTTCCTGTTTTACCTTCTGAGTCTAGAAGCATGCCACCATCCAGCTTTAACTCAAACGCGACCAATGGCACTTCGTCATTAGCAATACCCGTTATTTTGATGCCAGACGACAGTGTATTTTGCCAAACCTTAGGTGGTGTAATTTCTATTGATTCACCATAAGCAGGCTCTTTCGTGCGATCAAACGATGACGGAGTACGTTCGTATTCAGCCGCAACTGACGCATCAAAGCTCTCTTCCGCACCCGCGACAATTTGCTCCTCCACTACATTAGCTTCAGTAGAGCCGCTTAACACCAACTCTTGCTGTCCCTTAGGTACAAAGCTAGTGGCGACAAACGGTTTATCCTTGATATAGGTGCTATAAACACGCATTACATCTTGTTGTGAAACGCCCAAAATTTTCTGAACATCTTGGCTGATAAATTCAGCCCCGCCCGCAAAGATTTCGTATTGCGCCAATTGAAAACCTTTACCTAAGACGCTTGAAAGTCCTTGATAAAATTCTGTTTCTTGACCTGCTTTTATGCGCGCCAAATCCTTGGAAGAAATCCCGTCTTTCTCAAAGCGGGCGAACGCTTCATTAACTCCATCTGCAACAGTGTTTAAGTTCACGCCATTAAATGCCATTACCTGCAGCTGTAGCTGTCCAGCGATCTCAGCATCATAGCCATAAAGATAAACATCACTGGTGAGCTTCTTCTCGTCAACAAGCACCTTGTTCAGCGGAGCATTTTTGCCTTGGCTTAAGTACTGAGAAAGTACTTGAAGTGGATAATAGTCATCGTGATATTCAGGTACGGTTGGCCACACCATAGTTAAAAGTGGCGCTTGTGCAAAATTATCTATATGGAATCGTTTTTTAGTCTCATTGAGCTTCGCAGGTTGAGGCGGTAATTTATTGATTTGCTCTCCCGCAGGAATTTCATCGAAATACTTTTTAACCCACGCTTTAGTTTGATTTACGTCAATATCACCCGCGATGGTAAGCACCACATTATTAGGTACATACCATTTTTTGAAAAACTCTTTCACGTCAGCAAGCGTTGCGTTTTGCAGATCATCTAACGACCCAATCACTTGCCAACTATAAGGATGCCCTTCAGGGTAAAGGTTTTTATCAATCACATATTGATTGTGACCATAAGGACGATTATCCACACTCTGGCGCTTTTCGTTTTTCACCACCTGCTTTTCTTTGGCGAGCACAGGGTCTGTTACGGTATTAATGAAAAATCCCAACTTATCGGCTTCAGCCCAGATCATTTTTTCTAAAGCATCAATGGGTACAGTTTGGAAGTAATTGGTACTATCACGACTCGTCGAGCCATTTGCACCTGAGCCGCCAATTTTCGCACTGAGTTTATCAAGACCGCCTTTTCCCAAGTTCTCTGATTCGAGAAAAAGTAAGTGTTCAAACAAGTGCGCAAAGCCTGTTCGCCCTTCTTTTTCTCTGGCTGAACCCACATGCGCAGTGAGGGCGACTGCAGCAACGGGATCAGACCTGTCAACGTGCAGTACAACGGTAAGCCCGTTATCCAGAGTAAAACGCTCGTAGTCCACGTTGAACAGTGACGTATTTAGGGAAGCAGTACTATTATCTGCATTAGTGGTTGTTTCGCTGGTTATATCGGAAGCAGTTCGTACATTTTGTGGATCATTGGTGATATGCGTACACCCTGTCGAAACTGCACTTAATGTTATTACAGCAATTGCAGTGTACATTCTTGTTCGTTTGAATGTTTCAAGCATTATGTATGTTCTTTGCCAGTCAAAAATGTAACAAGTACCACAAGTGCACCACCAGTGCCATGACATTCCTTTTTCAGACATTTTAAGCATGCCTAAACGGGCAGCGTTCATCTTTTACAGAGTGAAATATAAACATATGATTTACATGAGTTTTATTGCTTTTTTTCAACGCTCAATACCCTGTAGCTAGAGCAACCTTAATTAGCTACCGACATAGTTCGTTACATTTTCCACACCTCAATTTTGAACAAATTAGGTAATTTACAATCTACATCTATTACACAAGCCATGTCGTGATAAAACTTTGATCTAACGAGCAATCTACGAAAAGTGAGAACCGAAGCCGTGTTAAATCTAAAACAGAGCGTTAAGAACAACCTGCCTTTCATTTTATTTATGGTTTTGCTTTTCTCGTTTCGAAGCAGTGTTGCTGATTGGTATTATGTCCCTACAGGCTCTATGGAGCCCACCATTCAAGTAGGCGACCGCGTAGTGGTTGATAAATCAGCCTACTCGCTAGAACTGCCGTTCACAGACGTTGTTGTCGCGAAAACTGGTAACATCAATCGCGGTGACATTGTAATCATTGACAGTAATGCAGCTGATACCAGACTCATTAAACGTGTGGTTGCCATTGAAGGTGATAAGGTCAAATTAGAAAACAACGTTCTTTTTATCAATGGTGAAAAAGCAACGTTAAGCGTCAAAGGTCACAATCTTTATTCCGAGCAGATTTTAGGTCAAACACGAACCATAGCGCTTAACCCATTACCTAGCCCTGCGAAAAACTTTAATTTGATCACTGTGCCCAGAGATCACGTGCTAGCAATGGGGGATAATAGGAACAATAGCGTTGATTCTCGTTATTATGGCTTCATTCCAATTGAAGAAATTCAGGGCAAAGCCAACTCAGTTGCATTTTCACTAGATCCGGACGATATGTATTTACCGCGAAAAGACAGGCTTTTCACATCACTTCAGTAGGGCTGAACAATACCCTTACTTGCAAAAAGGCCAAGCTAGACCTTTACTTGCGTTCAATTTTTCGGCAAAAAAAATCTGGTCAGATCTGATAAAGCGGTGATATTTACGTATATAAAGAAAAATGTAGGGGCAATTGCATATACGTAAATTCTTACTAATGAATTACAAATAGCGGTCTTGTTCCTTATCAAATTCCCATTTCCTCAACACCAATTAACTAAGCCGCAACCCTTTATTTTTACGCTGTTTTTAGTTTAACTTCACGGCCGCTTCATCCCGCTTCACATTTAAAAAAGTAATACATGGTTTACACACTTTGTAACCAAGTGTCACATCTTTCGTGTTTTCCCCTATTGCAACTTAAGTATTAGGAGTGCTATTCATAATTTTGCAACATCATCGTGTTGCAAAAACACACAACAAGTAAAATGGAAATAAGGAAATAACAATGAAACAAGGTCGTAAAGTAAGTGCAATTGCAGTGGGATTAGCACTTTCAGGATTAACCTCTCTATCTCCTGCGTATGCACAGCAAGCTGACGAAGAAGCAGCCAACCTTGAACGAATTGCAGTCACCGGTTCTCGTATCAAACGTACAGATATGGAAGGCCCTTCACCTATTCAATCAATAGATGCAACAATGATTGAAGGCATGGGCTATGAAAACCTTCAACAGTGAGGGCCTATTGACCATTGATATACAATTTTGCAGCGCCTGTGTGTTATCTAGACAAGGCGAATGTTTGTAGGTCTAGTGGCTCTAAATCGAGAACATTCAACGCAGTATAGGTAACACACAGGCACTGCCCGAAGGGGGCGTCATGGAAGCATTTTACTTTTTGTCGCAGCTCTTAAACTTAGTCCACTAGGTCTGCAGAGCTGCTCCGCAATTAAACTGCTTCCATCTAGCCCAAAATTGTATATCAATGGTTAATAGGCCCTTAAGCGTATGCCGGCCACAGGTGCGGGTACCTTCTCGACACGTAATAACAGCCAAGATTCAACAGCCAATGGCGCGGCAGCGGTATCCCTCAGAGGTATGGGACCAGATGCAACGCTTGTTCTAATAAACGGACGTCGCGTGGCAATAAGTGCCTTTGCTGAAAGTATCACTAACTCATTTGTTGATATTAACTCTATTCCTGTATCTGCCATCGAACGAATCGATATATTAAAAGATGGCGCTTCTGCGATTTACGGCTCAGACGCTGTTGCTGGTGTAGTAAACGTAGTACTGAAGAAAGACTACGAAGGTCTAGAGATTAATGCAGGTTATGGTGGTACAACAGGCCCAAGCTATGATGAGACCACCGCCAGTATTCTATGGGGCTCTCAAAGCGATAAAAGCAGTGCTACAGTTATCATCGACTATTTCAACAACAGCACGCTTGGCGCTGACGAAATGGGTCGATTCGGAACAGCTAACCAATCACCTTATGGTGGTATGGACTTCCGTTCTTCACGAGGTTACCCAGGTTACTTCTATGTGGATGGTGTTAAAACTATCGACCCTGATTGTCCAGAAGATAGCGCAACGGCGTCTGGCAGCTGTCTGTTCGATTATGGCCCATTTGGTTTAACCATCCCGGCTTCTGAGCGCGTAGGCTTTATTGGTCAGTTCGACTATAAAATTGGCGACGAAACCACAGCATTTATGGAAGTTGCAATGCAGCACAATACGTCTGAAGCAGGCGGTGCAGCAACACCTCTTGATGAAGATGCTGGTTTAACCGTTCCGGGTACTCATCCTGATAACCCGTTCGGACAAGACATTGAAATTGGTCGCTACCGCCCTGTTGACGCAGGTGCCCGTCGCTGGGATATCGAATCTGACACCCTTCGTTTAGTCGCTGGCCTTCGTGGCACGTTCAATGATTACGATTGGGAAGCATCTGTACAAAAAGGCCGTAGCCGTTCAGAACAAAGTGGTGATCAGTCACAAGGCTGGGTTCGCGTTGACTGGCTTCAGGAACAAATTAACCTTGGTAACTACAACCCGTTTGGTGGCGTTACTAACCCGCAAAGTGTAATTGATGATATTACTACTAGCCTTGTGCGCCGTGGTGAATCTCGAATGACCAGCGTTGACGCTCACATTACCGGTGAAGCATTCAGCTTCGGCGACGATGTTGTCATGATGGCAGCAGGTGTTGAATATCGCGAAGAGCAAGTATCTGACGTTCCTGATGTTCAGTTCCAGCGCGGATTAATCTTCGGTACAGAATCGGTTTCTGCCTCTGCTGAACGCGACCAGTATGCTGCATACTTAGAGCTATCTATACCTTTAGCTGAACAGCTTGAGCTTCAACTAGCTGGCCGCTACGACCATTACAGTGACTTTGGTAGTACAACTAACCCTAAAATAGCATTACGTTGGGCGCCAAGTGATGAAGTAACCGTGCGCGGTTCATGGGCTCAGGGCTTTAGAGCACCGTCTCTTGCACAAGTTGGCCTTGGGCCATCACAGAAAAGTGTTTTCTTCGTAGACAAATATCGCTGTGATGCAACAGGTCAAGATTGTGAATCGTTGGATTACAATATCGAGTTTGCGGGTAACCCTAACTTGGATGCAGAAGAGTCAGAATCTTGGAACGTAGGAGTTATCTACGCACCTATTCAAGAATTAGGTCTGAGCATTGATGTATGGAGTATTACGCAGGATAACAAAATTGATGAGCAGCAATTCGGTTTAGTTTACGACGCGGAATGTAATAACCAAGACAGCACAATCTGTGTTCGCTTAGATCCGCAGCCAGGCGAGTCATTAGGTGTAATTCAAAAGATTTTCAACACCTACCAAAACGTATCATCTCAAGAAGCGTCTGGTGTTGATTTCAGCGCTAACTACCGCATGGAGTTGCAAGAGTTCGGTAACGTACGCTTTAACCTTGATTGGTCTTACATGAACGAGTTCGAAAAAGACGGTCTTGAGTACACTGGCGAATATGGCTATCCAGAACACCGTTGGTTATTCGGCACAACCTGGTCTAAAGGTGCGTTCGATGCCAACTTGAACATTAGCTTTGTTGGTGAGTTTGAAGACACGCCTGACATTGATTTCGACGGTGTGTTGGACTTTGAAGAAAATACCTCGAGAACAGTTGATTCTCAAATGTTGGTGGACTTGCAGTTTGGTTACAACTACAGCGATAACCTTCGCCTTGTAATTGGTTCAAACAACTTGCTTGACGAAGAGCCTCCGTTTGCTATTGGTGATGGTGATGGCGACTTATACGGCTATGTAGGCGGCGTGCACAACCCGCGTGGCCGCTTCGTATACTCTAAACTAACTTACCGCTTCTAAAAGCCTATAAGACGAAAAGCGCTCAACGGCATTGCTTAACAATGGCATGCCTTGAGCGCTTTTTTTCATTCATGTATTAACGTGTGTTTAGGAAAAAAGATATTCAAAGAGCACCGTAGTGAGCCATGCGAGAATCACAGGCAATACAATCATCACATAAACCATAACCTCAGCCCCCACCTTTTCGGCGCGCCATGCCTCCATCATCTTCACTTTAAACCTACGCTTCAGCAAGTAGGTGTAAAAAACTAGAAATACCAAAATTATAAGAATCTTTAGCATTTAGACTCCAACCGAATCGGTTAAACGGCCAAACAGGACGAAACTCTTAGGTGGCGAAAGTTCCGTCAAGTCGCTTCGTTGCGTTTTTTCTCTGTTGCAGGGACTATACCTTCGCAATACACACAGCGAACCTGTCCTCAATATCTGAATTAGCTCAACCTGATTGGAAATGAGGTAAAAAAAATGCCAGCTAAGCTGGCATTTTTTTATATGTATTTGCTTCTTTTGCAACGCTTACAATCCGAAATGAATAAGCACCAAATTACCTATTGCTGCACACAGCATAGCAAGGAAAGTCAGGATCATACCCGCGAAGCGCTGCCAGCTAACGCCTGAGTGACGACCTAAGCCATAGGCATGTAATACACGGCCAAATAACAGTGCGCTCCCCAATGCGTGAACAGCCCACACTTGGCCAGTATTGGCTTCAAAACACGCTATCATAATAAGGGTGATGGGTACGTACTCGCTAAAGTTGCCGTGCGCTCTAGTCAAACGACTTAGATCTTCATGACCACCATCGCCAATTCCCACTTGGTGGCGACGTCTGGCGCCAATGACTAAAAACGACAAATACAGGTAGCAAATACCCAGTAAGCTGGCGTAAAACGCCGTGATTGGCAAAACCATGGTCTACTCCACATGTTCTAGTTATATCGCGTTGTATTAATCAGCGCTTAATTCAACATTCATGGTTGTCATTAAACGTTATCCGCTAATAAGTTACAAGCAACAAAAAAGGCCGCCTAAGCGACCTTTTGTTGACGTTGTTGGCAATTAACCTAAACGTTCAGCAAGTTCAGCACTCACTTCTTCAACTGGGCGCGTACCGTCAAGCTTGTGGTACTCACAGTTTCCAGCTTCCGCTTCAGCGCTGTAGTAGTTCACAAGCGGCTTTGTTTGCTCATGGTAAATCGCAAGACGCTTGCGCACTGTTTCTTCTTTATCGTCATCACGAACGATTAGGTCATCGCCTGTTTCGTTGTCTTTACCTTCCACCTTTGGTGGGTTGTAAACAACGTGGTAAACGCGACCTGATGCAGGGTGTACACGACGGCCACCCATACGTTCTACGATTACATCATCAGGAACGTCAAACTCGATGCAATGATCAACAGTGACACCTGCTTCTTTCATTGCATCAGCCTGAGGAATAGTGCGAGGGAAACCGTCTAATAAGAAACCGTCTTTACAGTCATCTTGTGCAATACGCTCTTTTACTAGGCCAATGATAATCTCATCAGATACTAGTTTGCCTTCATCCATTACACGCTTTGCTTCAAGGCCTAGCTCTGTACCTGCTTTAATTGCAGCACGAAGCATGTCGCCCGTTGAAATTTGTGGAATGCCATATTTGCCCATTAAAAACTGAGCTTGTGTGCCCTTACCCGCGCCAGGAGCGCCGAGAAGAATGATTCGCATGAGTGCGTTCTCCGCTTATGATTTTTAAACTTTTTACTTCGGGCACTTTACACATTCAACACTGGGGTGACAAGTGTAAGCAGTACCGTAAAGTTAATCTTAAGACTAATGGCGAATATATGTTCAGCTTATAGGCACTTTTGTAAATTTGCGCCTACACCCATTCAGTAACTCATCCTATTTAAGATGAATAAGCTAACTCTTAATATGATTAACTTGAAATTTTAGACCGCCAAAATATAGCACAATAAAATGGCTAAACTTACTTTTGTTAGTCGTAGAAATAAAAAAACGGGCATTACGCCCGTTTTTAAATGTAAACCTAATGGTTTATTGCTTTATTTAGCTAACTTCATTAGAAGCGTGTTCAAGTTCTGTACAAAACTAGATGGGTCTTTCAAGCTACCCTGTTCTGACAATGCAGCTTGATCAAACAATACGCCTACCCACTGATTAAACAGCTCTTCATCTTGGGTATCTGCCAGCAGCTTCACCAAGCTATGCTCAGGGTTAAGTTCAAAGTGATACTTCACGTCTGGCACGGTCTGCCCTGCTGCCTGCATAAGCTTCATCATTTGCGTAGTCATGCCATTGTCATCTGCTACGATGACCGCAGGTGAATCTGTTAAGCGATGGGTAAATTTAACGTCTACAACCTTATCGCCAAGTGCAGTTTTAGCTCGCTCAAGAACACCTTCAACTTGCTTTTCTGCTTCTTCTTGCGCCTTCTTAGACTCTTCGTCTTCTAAGTCGCCTAAATCTAAGTTTCCTTTCGCAATTGAGACAAACTGCTTCTCGTTAAACTCAGTAAGGTGAGACATTAACCATTCGTCAATGCGCTCGCCCATCAATAGCACTTCAATTCCTTTCTTGCGGAAAATCTCAAGGTGAGGACTAGACTTGGCAGCTTGCAAGCTATCTGCTGTCACATAGTAAATCTTATCCTGGCCTTCTTTCATTCGCTCAATATAGTCAGCTAATGATACGGTTTGTGCATCAGACTCACCGTGTGTAGAAGAGAAGCGTAGCAAGCCAGCAATTTTCTCGCGGTTACTGAAATCTTCAGCCGGCCCTTCTTTTAACACGTTGCCGAATTCATTCCAGAACGACTGATATTTTTCATTGTCGTTCTTCGCCATTTTTTCAAGCATCTGTAATACGCGCTTAGTACAACCTTGGCGTAGCGCTTGCGTTATCTCATTGTCCTGTAGAATTTCACGAGACACGTTAAGCGGAAGATCATTGCTGTCTAGCAAACCTTTAACAAAACGTAGATAAGTAGGCATGAACTGTTCGGCGTCGTCCATAATGAAAACGCGTTGAACGTAAAGCTTAAGACCATGACTTTGGTCGCGATTCCACATATCAAACGGCGCTTTAGAAGGGATATACAATAAACTTGTATATTCTGTTTTACCCTCTACTTTGTTATGCGCCCATGCAAGCGGATCAGCAAAGTCATGAGAGATATGCTTGTAGAATTCGTTATACTCGTCATCAGTAATCTCAGACTTTTCACGAGTCCAAAGCGCGGTGGCTTTGTTTACAACTTCCCATTCACCAGGCTGGCCTTCAATTTTTTCGCCATCAGGGCCTTCACTTTCAGGCACTTCATCTTTCCACATCTGCACAGGAATACTGATGTGATCAGAATACTTACTTACGATAGAGCGTAAACGCCATGCATCAGCAAATTCTTTTTCGTCTTCGCGTAGGTGAAGCGTAATCTCGGTGCCGCGTGTAGGCTTGTTGATTTCGGCAATAGTGAATTCACCTTCACCGTCTGAAATCCACTCAACACCTTGCGATGCATCTGCACCAGCAGCACGAGTTCGCACCGTTACTTTGTCAGCTACGATGAACGCAGAGTAAAAGCCAACACCGAACTGGCCAATGAGTTGTGAGTCTTTAGCGCTATCGCCAGAAAGTTTGCTAAAGAAGTCTTTAGTGCCTGACTTAGCAATTGTACCCAAGTTCGCAATGACTTCATCGCGAGTCATACCAATACCGTTATCGGTAATGGTGACGGTATTTGCTTCTTTATCGACGCTAAGCTTTACGTTTAACTCGCCATCGTTTTCGTAAAGACTGTCATTTTCTAGCGCACGAAAGCGTAACTTATCCGCAGCATCTGCCGCGTTTGACACTAACTCACGTAGAAAAATTTCTTTGTTTGAATACAAAGAGTGAATCATCAGATGAAGAAGCTGTTTTACTTCTGTTTGAAAACCGTGGGTTTCTTTTTGGGCTGCTTCAGCCATAATCCAATATCTCCTCGTTGAATGGATCACGTTTGATGTTAAACAGGTAAGGTCGCTCAACGCACTTTTCAACGTTTAGAACGAAAATTTATTTTTTATAAGGAGATTTATCTTCAATAAAGTTTGATGTTGAGTATTTTGTGGGCGAGCGATAAGAGAGAACGTGACGTAGGCCCGCCAGATGCGGACCCACGTTGAGTGTTTTAATTACTAAGAATGGGTATACCCCAATTTACAGTACTATAGTTTGCGGCGACCCGAAAATGCGTGGGTGAGAGTATTACCATCAATATACTCGAGCTCTCCCCCAACCGGCACGCCGTGGGCAATTCGAGACGCATCAACGTTATGGCTTGCACAAAGTTGAGCGATATAATGTGCCGTGGCCTCCCCCTCTACAGTCGGGTTTGTGGCGAGGATAACTTCATTTATCCCACCTGCGGCAAGACGAGCCTCAAGCTCAGTAAGACCAATTTCTTCTGGCCCAACGCCGTCAATAGGAGACAAATGACCCATAAGCACAAAATACTGCCCCTTGTAACTTAAGGTTTGTTCGATTGCTAGTACGTCTTGTGGGCTTTCAACAATGCATAACAAGCCACTTGCTTCTCTTTCAGGGTGACGACAAATGTCACATAGCTCGTCTTCAGTAAATGTTCTGCAGCGCTTACAATGATGAATATGCTCCATGGCATTGTGTAATACGTTGCTTAAATCAATTGCCCCAGTGCGATTACGCTCTAATAGGTGGAATGCCATACGCTGAGCGCTCTTGTTGCCAACGCCGGGAAGACACGTTAGTGCCTGAATTAATTCTGAGAGTAGCGGACTGAACTTCATAGTATTTACTGCTTTGGTGCTTTTTCTTTTTGATTCGAGCTTTCGCGGTATTTAATCACGTTCCGCTTTGCTTGGTCGAGCTTAACTTCATAAATGTTGCCCCCAAATAACCCCTTGTACTCTTCATCGGTGAAAACCAGCGTGTTGTCGTCATAAAACGTCACTGCCTCTTTTTGTGTGACTACGCCTAAATCAATACGCGACACATCGCCACTGAAGAAGTTATCGCCTTCAAAATTTTCAAATAACCACAGGCTTGTTGAATCTAACAGCACCAGTTTAGTCCTATCAGGGCTTATTGCAGCCGATGTGATCCAGCATAACTTTTCAAGGGTGGTACAGGTTTTAAATTCGCCGATGAGCTGTGCGTCAAAGTTAGCGGCATGATCCCCCACCTTATACAACTTGGTGATGCCATCGAAGGGTTTTGTTCTATTTTTTGTAAACAGGTAGAGGTTACGCTTGTACTCTACAAACGCTTCCAAATCGTAGTTCTTGTCTTTCGGTTTTACTTTTCCTTTTCCCATTTCCGGGTAAGTAAACTTAATGATTTCTGCTTCTGTGGTATCGGTTTTTATGTCAATGGGGTTTTCAATTTTATAAATCGTTAACCAGCGTCGCTTGTTGTCATTGTTGCCGAAGTCTCCCAAAAAGAAATGACCGAAACTGTTTTGTGTCATGTCTTCCCAGTCGACGTTTTTGGCATTTGTAACTGTAACTTCCCTCTCAATAGTTCCATCTTTATTGAGCATATAAAGGATGGGTCCATCGCCACTGTCGTTAATGGCCCAAAGCCTTTTGTATTTATCGTATTCTATACCTGAAATTTCCTTAAGCTTCGGGTCGACCGTTACTGTTTTCATTTTAAACAGGTCGTGAATACTCATAAAAAACAACACAGTTGCGATGGGTAGTAAAATAACCGTGGTGATAACTAAGCCTTTCCTTAGCACTACTAAAACCTCTATTTTAACGAGTTAACTTTCGCGATTAGCGGTTAACTGAACACGTTGAGTTTTCTGAAAGATAAAAAACGCAATGATACAACGATCATTCAACTATTTGGGACACTTTTTCTACGGAACAACGGTTAAATGAGATTTTACAGTTAATGTCGATGAGTTGGGCATGCGCTCAATATTTGTAAGCTGTGTATCAGCCCATAATTATCAACGTATCATGCTGAAAACAAGCCTAACCTTTATCAGTAAGTAGACGTTGACGTCCATCTTTATTGAATACGGTTTCATCGTGCTTTATGAATTTTTCAATGATTGACTGCTCATGGTCAGTAAATGCAGTTTCAAAATTTTGGTGACCAACGCTCACTGTAGCTTTTTGCCCATTTGCTAACTTTTCGTTAGCCAGCGCTAACTGACTAATGAAATCATTTAACGATATCCGATTGTATGTAAAGATCCCGGGCTTACTCAATGATGCAGGTGTGAGTAAGTCATCATGTTCAAGCATAAAGGCGTGTTTGAAAATTGCTTGAGACTTTGTGAAGCAGGCAGTAGGGCTGCGCAGAGTAGCAGCTTCTGGAAGCGCTTTAATACGGACGCTCTGACCATTGTCTGCGGTTTGCCAAGTTACACCACACACACTAACACTAAATGCATCCACCTGATTAGCAGTTTCCTTTCGCGCTAGCGTTGAGACGGTATCCAATGCTTGAAGCTCAGCAAGAACTTGAGGTAAAGACGTCATTGAGAGCTTTTCAATTGTTATCTTTCCCGTGTTGGACTGATAAGTAACCTTCAGCGTGTTCTCTAGATAGTAGACTTGGCCTGTGTCCTTCCAAAGGGATACAGCGGTATTATTGATAGACGGGTTTTCGACGGCACAATCGCGTTGGGCCTGAAAGCGTTTTAACATTTTTGCTAACACAGCGTCCTCCCTCATTTCGAACTGCCACATTCTATTATTTGTGTTCCTTTGCTATGCGCAAGCTAAATGACTGAATGTGACAGTGTTTTAATGTTACGGAAGAAAGGCCTGGTTGAACTATTGCTAAAAATACTTATTTAAAACTGATAGCACGTTAGATTTTACGTGCGTATACCGACACCACAAACGTTAATGATAACTATTATCATATTGTAAAGTGTGCGAGAATGGCAGCATGGCTTGATGACTAAGTAAGTAGGAAAACGAATGCGAAATCTTATAAACGCAACCGTAACCCAAGTTCACCATTGGAATGACACTCTGTTTAGTTTCAAAACAACGAGAGAATCATCTTTTCGTTTTGAAAGTGGTCAATTCGTTATGATTGGTCTTGAAGTAGATGGTAGGCCACTGATGAGGGCCTACAGCATCGCAAGCCCAAATTATGATGAGGAATTGGAATTTTTTAGTATTAAGGTGCCAGATGGTGCGCTTACTTCTCGCCTTCAAAATATAGAACCTGGTGACCAGGTAATGATTAATGTTAGGCCTACAGGTACGCTCGTGCCTGGTTTCTTGTTACCCGGAAAACATCTTTATTTGCTCAGCACTGGTACAGGTCTAGCACCATTTATGAGTATTATCAGAGATCCTTTCATTTATGAAAGCTTTGAAAAAATTATATTAGTTCACGGAACGCGGTGGCGCTCTGAACTTGCCTATCAAGACGAAATTGAGCACCAACTTCCTAACAACCCTTATTTCGGTGACGAAGTGCGTGAGAAACTCATTTACTATCCTACTGTCACGAGAGAAAGTTATGAGAAAAACGGTATCGCTCACGAAGGACGGATAACGAAGCTAATTGAAAGCGGAAAGTTGATGGATGATATAGGTATGCCTGAATTAGACACTGAAAATGACAGATTCATGCTATGTGGCAACGACAACATGCTACAAGACCTTATGTCTATGCTAGACGACAAGGGCTTCTCGAAAGCTAACTCGCGTCGTCAGGGGCATTATGTAATTGAACAAGCATTTATAGAAAAGTAATGCGCAACGCATTTGCCTGACCATCGGCAACATTTTAAGTTTTCAATAAAAATCGCCGGCGTGTTGCCGGCGACTTTCTATGATTTCACTCGCAAAATACTTGCAAGCTGTATCGCTTCTAGCTTTACATAATTATTTAAAACGGCATTTTGAAGCCAGGAGGTAATGGCATTCCGCCAGTTACATCACCCATCTTCTCTTTGCTAGTTTCTTGAACTCGACGTACCGCGTCGTTAAATGCTGCAGCAACCAAATCTTCAACCATATCTTTGTCGTCGTCCATCAATGACTCATCAATGTCTACACGACGCACGTTGTGGTTGCACGTCATGGTTACTTTAACCATGCCTGCACCCGCTTCACCTGTTACTTCAATTTTGGCTAGGTCGTCTTGTGCTTTTTGCATGCGCTCTTGCATTTGCTGCGCCTGCTTCATGATATTGCCCATTCCACCTTTAAACATAATTTTTGTCTCGCTTCGTTTTGGTGTTAATAATTCTGCTATCGCGCTTTAACCGAATCGGTTAGCACTGACGCATCGAAAGTCGATAGCAATGCTTGAATTGTATCATCGGTTTTAATCACCGAGTGTGCATGCGCATGGCGCATGACATGAATCTCTTGTTGTAACGCAAAAGGTGTAGATGCTGGTTCACCTAACGTGATATTTACTTCAACGTTTTCACCCAACCCATGATGGATTGCATCAACCAATTGCTTTTTCGCACTATCATTTAATAAATGCGTCTGACTATGGTCAATTTCAAGGGACACTTGATTGCCCGCTCGAGAAAATGATGCGTGCAGCACCAATTGTTTGAGTAGACCAGCAACCGGCATTTGCTCAACTAGATTGCTCCATTCGTCAATTTGGCTAGCGTGAGTTAATTTGCTTCCGTCATTTAAGTACGCTTTTAACTGCCCGTTATAGGTACTGCTCAGCGGCGTATCAAAATTTAGAGCATCCCGCGCGAAAGACCGATCTCCCGCACTTTCCATCTGCTCAGGGGCACTGTCGTAATTCGAACTGCTATCAGAGGGCGCTTCAACATAATCAGCACCTTCAACGTGTTGAGGTGGTTGATTATCGTAATCAGTAGCCCAAGGCGGCATATCTTCAACCGGTGTTTCCGAGTTTGATTGCGCCTCAGATTCGTCATTTGAAAAAGGCATATCATCTTCAAATTCATCAAGCGAGAAATCGCTCGTGTGGTTTGAGCTAGAATGATTCTTTTCTGACTCGCTAGTATGCATAGCGTCAGAAGAATGCGCATGAGTATTACCTAAAGACGAGCCTGAATTAGTACTTTCTTGTTGAGGAGTGTCATCGCGCGCAACACTATTATCTTTATGTTCTGAACCGCTATCTATACGCTCCGGGCTGTTCTCTCTAAGCTCTGGGCTATTATTTAGAGGCTTAGGGCTATGATCTTGCAGCTCACGGCTGTCTTCATGCCCAACGGGGTTTAAATCCCCCCTCTTGATTTCGTTATCAGCGCTAGGCTGCCCTGAATTGTTATCGTTACCCTTGTTAACTCCATGTGCAGTTTGTGCAGTACTCAAAGCCTCGGCTTTGCTTCTGGTAAAGCGCGCTTGAATATCACTTGCACTTTCGGTCTTAGCATTTGCTGCGCTGGTACTTTTTGCTTCTGCGTCTTGTGCTTTTCTTTGCTTTAACTTTTGACGAAGTGCCAACATATCAGCCGTAGATGTCAGCTGCTCTTCGGCGGTTAATGAGGACACTTCATTTTCGTGCGCCAACGACTCGCTGTTTTTGTCAGAGCCTTTAGCGTTATCAGAGCCTTCAGCGTTCTGAGAGCCCTCAGCGTTATGAAAACCTTCAGCGGTTTGAAAACCGTCAAAACCTAAGGAACCATCATCTTCTGACGGAGGTGGCATATTGTCCATGTACGCATCTAACGGAGGACCATCGAAATGCTGCGCGGCTTCGTTATGGGGCGCACTGACTTCACTTGGCGTTGGTTCAAGCTCTGCAGCAACGCTTTCTGTTTGTACCGCTTGTAACGCGGTGTTTTCTACGGGTAGTTCTTCAATAGACGAAGTTGGAGCTGGCTTTATGGATTCATGATCATGTGAAGCATCACGCTCAAGTGCTGTTGTTTGAGTTGTCGTTGCACCTGACTCTGCATGAGGTAGCGCCGACAGAGTATCACTTCCTCTCAACTCGCTTTCATCAGCGGCTGCGTGTTTCTGCTCTTGCTGTGATTCAAATGGAGACGTCGATTGTTCTTGCTGCTCTTTTTCGATTATTGATGTAGCAAGTGAGTCTGGGGTAGATGGCGCACTTTCTAACGACTGTTCAGAGGTAGATTCAACCGATAGATGTGAAGGCGTCTCCTCCTGCACATTGGTTGCAGAAGTTTCGCTTAACGGCGCTTCCTCCTGCTTACCGACGTTTCCCGGGCCACCACTGGAAGAAGCATGATCTACAGGTAAACTATGCTCACTCCTCCCGTTTTCAATCTCACTTGAAGTGTCGTCGATGGGGGTGTTTGGTGCAAACGACATCATTCGCATCAATGTCATTTCAAACGCACTTTTTCCATCAGCAGCAAACGGTAAGTCTTTTCTTCCTTGCAGTGCAATCTGATAAAGCAGCTGTACTTGCTCAGCAGGGATAGTTTTCGCTAATTGAAATATCGCTTTAGCCGATGTGGTTTCTAGCTTACATGCTTCAGGCACCCATTGCGTTAACGCTATTTGGTGCAGCAGGCTAGCCAATTCGCTGTGTACGTTGTCATAATCGGGGGCTTGCTCTGCGATGTCATTAACTAACTGTAATACATCAGCAGGACTTTTACTTACTACCGCATGAATCACTTTAAGTAACTGGTTCTTGTCCATCAGCCCCAGCATATCGGTTACCACCGATGCCAGCACTTGATTTCCACCCTGTGCAATCGCTTGGTCAGTTAAACTTAGCGCATCTCGCATACTGCCTTGGGCGGCTCTTGCCACAAGCGCTAGCGCTTGTGGCTCGAAAGGCAGCTGTTCATGCTCTAAAATATGCTGCAGCTGTCCAACAATCTGCTCCCGAGACATGGCTTTCAAGTTAAACTGCAAGCAACGGGATAAGATGGTTATCGGAAGCTTTTGAGGATCGGTGGTCGCCAGTAAGAACTTAACGTGTGGAGGTGGCTCTTCCAGCGTTTTTAACAGCGCATTAAAGCTGTGTTTTGAAAGCATGTGTACCTCATCGATAAGGTACACTTTGTAACGCCCGCGAGTGGGTTTGTATTGCACGTTATCAAGAAGCTCGCGAGTATCCTCAACTTTGGTTCTTGATGCAGCGTCAATCTCTAACAAATCAACGTAGTTCCCCTGCTCTATCTCTTTACAGGTGTTACATTGACCGCAAGGGTTTGCCCCTTGTCCTTCTTCGCAGTTAAGGCTTTTCGAAAAAATACGTGCAATGGTAGTTTTACCTACGCCTCGCGTACCTGTAAACAGATAAGCGTGGTGTAGACGATCGTTATCCAAAGCATTTGAAATGGCAGAGACAACATGTTCCTGACCCACAAGTTCACTGAACTTGCCCGGTCGCCACTTCCTTGCTAGTACCTGATAACTCATTATTACGTATTTCGCCTTTTGCTAGTTATGCTTTATAGCGATTATTCGCCTTCAAACTCACAAATAGAGTAGCTTTCTATATCAAGCGTACTCAATTTCTTCTCGCCACCTAGGTCCGGTAAGTTAATAACAAAACCTGCATGGTTTACTTCACCGCCTAGTGAACGAATTAGTTTCGCAGAAGCGGCTATCGTTCCACCAGTTGCAAGTAAATCGTCAATAAGAAGGACTTTATCACCTGGCTCAATGGCATCTTTATGGATTTCCAATGTATCCATGCCATATTCAAGCTCGTAGCTCTCGCTAACTACTTCACGAGGAAGTTTGTTGGGTTTTCTCACTGGAACAAAACCAATGCCCATTTCGATGGCCAATGGCGCACCAAAAAGGAACCCGCGTGCTTCAGTACCTGCTATCTTGGTAAATCCCATACCTTGATACTTTTTTACAAGTAACGAGATACAGCTACTAAATGCTTTGTGATCTTCTAAAACGCTGGTCACATCTCTAAATAAAATACCTGGCTTTGGATAGTCAGGTACGGTTTTCACTACTGATTTAATATATTCTGCAGTCACAATTATGCCTTGAATGTCTGCGTTATAACCAGAAGGTGAACCAGCCGGCGATGATATGCATCAACGGGAACGCGATTAGAGTTACTAGCGATGCTAGAAAGTACCACTTGTTATAGACTTCTTTGAAATCTGAATTGTCAGCCATTTGCACTACCTAAACAATTTTGTGAACAAAAAAATGGTGCTAAATGTTAATCGAAAGCAAGCCCGATTGACAGCGCTAATATGATCGATCGCTCACTTTCAGACCAGATCCTGGCGAAAGTTTAATATAAAGCAGGTAAATAGTAATGGTTACTTAGGATACTGGAAGCAGTATTCCTTTTTGTAACATGTCAGTGAGGGTCTGGTTCATACCATTTATAAGCACGTTTGAAGGAATTTGGGGAAGTTGTTGGCACAACGACTCAGCTAATTGTTCTATTTCCATCCCCAGTTCATTTTGTTCCAGCGTGTTGACTAAAATAGCCGTCACCGGATTAACATGAGCAAATTGAACGTCAAACTCACGGTCTCTGTAAACAACGTAGAACTGCTGTTCTTCGGCAGGTTGCTCTGGGATATAATCCTCACCAATTAGATGGACTTCGAACTGATATGCCGCCAACGAGGCATACGGTGACACCCTAATTGCGGTAACATTGTTTCCTTGTTGATAAAATTCTATTTCGTCTTCGTTTTTTCTGATACTGACGTCAAGCTCAAGCCACTCATAGTGAGCAAGCTCCGCAGCAAAGTCGGGCAGAGTAATATCGAAGATTGGCTCTGTTGAAAGGTACTCAACGAACTCTTTACTTATTTCAGCAAAATAAGGAGAGCGGCATTCGTGCTCAATAAAAAATTGACGCACAATACTCTCCCAGCCTTTTTCACCATACTGTTTTACCACAATAGATTTTAAAACGGGAAAACCGGTACTGACGAAATTATCGATGTTGTTAAAAAACAGGGATTGATAGATTTTCATACGACGAATGTGATCAGCGTCGGTATCACAAAATGTCTGCGGGTCTTTGATCGCATCAACGAACGTTTTTTGAGTGGTTTGAAATGACTGAGTCACGCGACACTCCCTTTAACGTTTGATGCTTGAACAGCTTCGCATTTTGCTTGAATTTGCTTAATTTTCTTCACTTCCGCTAATAATTCGCTTAACGGGGGAATATTAAAATCACGCTCTAGCAAAGTCGGAAATACGCCGTGAGTAAGGTAAGCATGCTCCAACAGCGCCCAAACTGGCTCAATGACATCAGCCCCGTGAGTATCAACTTTCAAATCCTCTGCTTCATCATAATGACCAGCAATATGGCCATACACAATTTTGTCTGAGGGCAAGCCGTTAATGAACGCTTTCGCATCGTATTTATGGTTGATACTGTTCACGTAAACATTGTTTACGTCGAGAAGCATTTTGCAACCCGATTCATTTAGTATGCTCTTGGTAAATTCAAGTTCATCCATCTCTTGGCCTGGCGCAATGTAATAAGAGACATTTTCTAAGACCAGCGGTCGTTCGATGATATCTTGAACTTGAACAATTCGAGATACTACGTGCTTAATCGCGTCTTCAGTAAAAGGAATTGGCATCAGATCGTACATATGCCCATTGCCAGAACAAAAGCTTAAGTGCTCGCTATACAATGCAATATTGTTTGCATCTAAAAATCGCTTAACGGTTTTTACAAACTCGACATCTAGTTTGTCGCTACTTCCGATAGACAAAGATAAACCATGAGTTGTAAAGGGAGCTTGCGAAGACGCTTGCTGAAATTGTTCTTGGTACTTCCCACCAAGTGGGATCCAATTTTCAGGGGCTACTTCCCAAAAATCGACTTCAGATGGCAATGTAGGTAAAAGCGCTTTTAGCATTTCCCGACGAAACCCAAGACCTGCGCCACAGATGTTTTTCATATCTTCCCCTTTACCGCATGGGATTGCACAATTGTAACGTACGTTACTAGACAAAAAAGGCCATCATTCGACAGCCATTTTTTTGCTAAGCGTAACTCGTGTAGCCTTCATCATTCTTTTTCAAGCTACACGATGCTTTTCGAATGGCGGTTACATGCTACCGCATTTGCCTTCGCCGCACTTGCCTTCTTTACCAGCTTTCTTGTCGCCGCCACATTTACCTTCGCCGCACTTGCCTTCTTTGTCTGCTTTCTTGTCGCCGCCACATTTGCCTTCGCCGCACTTGCCTTCTTTGTCAGCTTTCTTGTCTCCGCCGCACTTACCTTCGCCACACTTGCCTTCTTTTTCAGCTTTCTTGTCGCCGCCACACTTACCTTCGCCGCACTTGCCTTCTTTCTCTGCTTTGTCGCCGCCACATTTACCTTCGCCACACTTGCCTTCCGCAGCGAATTGGCTGTAACCAGATTCTAATGCTTGCATACCAAATGGATTTACATCTGCTACTGCAACCGTTGACGCCAAAGAGCCAATTACAACTGCACCCAACGCTGTCGCTACTGATGATTTTTTGATTTGTTTCATTGATGTACCCTCAATAATATTAGTCATGTTTGACGTACAGTAAGCACGTGTACTTTAAAAGACCCTGTGGGCTTAAAGGATATTTCACAAAAATTAATTTTTTTACAATTAATTTTTATGACATTGATATTAAAAGGTTTTATATTAACAAAAGTGTATCTGCATACTTTTACAATAAGTTAACAGGAAAAGTTAAGTACAGTACCTACAAAAAGTACAGGGTAAACGCGGTGAAGCAACAATTTTATCTAGGTCAATGGCAAGTCGATGTAACCAGCAATACGCTATCTCTCGGCAAGCTTAAGAGGACTATAGAGCCGAAAACCATGGATGTTCTGCTGCTGTTGTGTCAGCAAAAAGGAGAAGTAGTATCCTCTGACGAGATCGTTGCTCAGTGCTGGCCTAAACATATTTGTTCACTACCTCGAAATTTAGCTTTATATAAAAGCGTATCAGCCGCTTGCAACAGAGAAGTTATGTTCTCATAACAAAGATTTTCATTCGCTGCCACTCCCATATTAACTGTGAGCTTTTTATTTGACACGAGTATGAAGTGCCTGACACTGAGTGGGGCACGGAGCCGCCCGATTCGTATAGGCAACAGTTGTACAGTTGGTAAGGAAAGAGTTATTTATTCGCACTTTGATAGGATTCTAATATTGTAGAGTCACTTATATATGTAGTAACCAGATTCAAACTATCAACAAGTTCATCTTTGTACCTACTGTGATTTGAAACTGCCAAATAGGAAGGTACGGTCAATTTGTCTGAAATACTTACCTCAACTAATCGACTACCTAATGCCTCTGTATAAAATTGATAGGGTTGTTTGTAGCTAATTAGATAAGACGTTCTTCCAACATCAAAAAGGTGAATCGCGTCGCTACTTGTCGGCATATCAAAAAATTCAAAACCTTCTTGCTTAAGTGCCTGTCGAATCCCTAAATAGTCATAGCCGCGAATTGCCGAAATTGACTTACCATCCGCAAGTTGTCCGTTATGTAGAAGTACAATAGTTAAGTAAACAAATGGAGCGTTTATAAATGTAGCGTTCTGATCTAACGCTGAAGTACCTCTGACATTAATTGTGAGATCGACCTTCCCGGTCTTCACACGTTCAAACAAACGAGCCGGAGGCATGCATTCAACTAACACGTTATAATTCATTTTAGTCAATATGGCTACAGTTGCATCTATCGCTACACCATGACAACGCGAAGAGTCGGGTTCTTTAATTACTAATGGCGGAAACTCAACGACACCAAGCGTAATAGACTTTTTTGTTTTTAAATTTTCTTCAGAGCTTGCGCAATACGCCCAAGAAATAAGAATTAAGCAATAACCTAAAAGAACCTTACGTTTCACATTTTTACCGATTTATTCATTGATAAATTACTTATATAGAATTTTGCGAATAAATAATAGGAAGGAGATGTTATTACTAGATCTCTCCCAGTCAAAATATGCTTACAGCACAAGCACACAAGAAATGGGGTCAGAGTACATTTCTCTGACTTAACGGCATTGGGGGGTAAGGGAATGACTATGTTCTGATGTTTAAAGTAATAAAGTACTCTGACCCCAATTTGAGGTTTTGCTGGGGGGAATGGGGATTAATGTACTCTGACCCCATT
>NZ_JBHNYX010000042.1:0-39907 GCF_054960505.1 Alteromonas sp. G4i13
TTTTTAACTAAATTAAAATGCAGAAGGATCATTAGCAATAAGAACATAAATAGCATTTACGATTTTAGCGAGATCGGTCCTTATTTGGATGAATCTTTAATTACGGTCTTCGAAAACAGTAGTCAGAATATTTAAGACAACAAGGACGTTTATGAAACTTTCAGCAATCCTTATTTCGAATTTCAAAGGCATTAGTAACGAAATTACAATTTTAATAGACAACATCGTTGTTTTGGTAGGTCCAAACAATAGCTGTAAATCTACAATTCTTGATGCATACGAGTCTTATGTTTCCTTGGGTAGTCCGCTGAGTATCGACTACTTTCATTGCAGAGATGCTAAAAAGCCAATATCTATCACAGGTGTTTTTACAGATTTAACTCAAGAAGATATTGACACTTTTGGTCGAGAGTGGCTCCTACTGAACGACCCAGATTTTGGTTCTTGTGCAAAGTTTCAGATCAGGTGGGAAAACCCTGATGAAAAAGGTGTTAAATATAGTTTTAGTTCCATAACCAACCATTGGAAAAAAGGTGGTGCTGGTGGCTGGGACGCTTTATTGCAAAGTAGATTACCTACCCCTATTAGATTAAATCCAAATGACGGAGTTGAAGCCTTAGAAAAGATAGTAAAAGACCTAGCGTCCAAAAATGCAGCTAAAAAGGTTAAGGACGATAGAACAAAAGTTGCGGGTATAGTAGCCGAAATTGAAAAGCTTGCCAAAGAGGTAGATAAAGAGTTATCAGGTAGCATTGGTAAACTTAGCTCGAAAATTGAACTCGAAATTAATAAGCTATTTTCTGGTTCATCTGTAATCTTCGAAACTGGCGTAGGTAAGTTTAAAGTCGAAGATGCTATCAAAGATGGAAGTAAGTTTTTTATAAAGACAAGTAACCATCAATCATCATTAGAACATCAAGGAACAGGCATCAAAAGAGCTTTCTTATGGTCAGCAGTTAACGCTCTATGCAGTGAAGGCCTCTTAAAGAAAGGGACAAAGAAAATTCACGATGAAAACCCAAAAATTCTTTTGATAGACGAGCCCGAAATCAATTTACACCCTTCGATAATTAAAGCTGCACGCAAAGCAATCTACGCATTGGCTGACATAGAAGGCTGGCAAATTATTTGCACTACCCATTCGCCTATCTTTATCGACTTGACTCAAGATCACACCACTCTGATCAAGGTTTCAAACAACCAAGAAAACGTATTTTACTTCCAGACAGATCGAGCAAAATTCAGTGATGACGAAAAAGACAATTTAAAGATGCTAAACCGTTGCTGCCCTACAGTGAATGAATTTTTCTTCTACCCAAATTCGATACTTGTTGAAGGTGACACGGAATACCTTGCATATCAGTATATTATTGAGAAAAGTGGTTTAGAGGCTCAATACTGCGTTATAAATTGTAGAGGTAAAGCTAATATTCCAACCTTTATTAAAATATTTGATCAATTCAACGCAAACGCAATCGCTGTGCATGACCTCGACACGAAATTGAATAAGGTTGGAAAGGCTAACGCAATGTGGTCAATAAACCTGAAGATTAGGACTCTAGCAGATGAAGCAAATGGCCGTGTGCAAACAGTGGTACACAACCCTGATTTTGAAGGGTTCTATCTCAATGAAGCACCGGAAAAAGATAAGCCTTACAATTTGTTTACTCACCTCACATCTGCAAAGTTTGAAACCGATGCGAAATATACGGCCTTACGTAATTCGTTAAACGATATTTTGGATGGTACTCATAAAGGCTTGTATACAACACACGCAGAGCTAGACGCTATGGTTGAATAGCATTAGCTAAAAGCGAGTTTCGCAGTATCGTAGCTATATTTCTAATCATTTAGTTCTTTAGGTTATAGTAGGTAAAGGTAGCGTTAATAAGCTCTACGCTACCTATCTTAGGCAAGTCAAAAAGCTAACTTTTTGCGATGCTTTTTATCAGTGTTACTTAATATCAATTCACTAGTAAATATTGGAGATTACTCGATATTGATAAATTAGTATTTAAAAGCTAAATCAAGAGTAAGTAAGTCTTGGAAAATTAGCGTTCAGCTATTTGGGTTTATTATTAAACTCATCAAGGAATTCGCTACTATTGTTTGTTCTTCTTCCAACCACCTCTGATCAATCTTATGCACTCTCAATCTTTTTCTGCTTTTTATAAGCTCGCTACGAATACTTTTCCGCATAATTTTTACACTTTCCTGTCGCTTGTCAGTAAGCAATTCTTGTAACATCTCGTTATTCAGTAAGTGAAAATGTCTAGGCGATATAATCCTGACTTGCTTCAACCTTGAAGGAAACTCTGGCATTTGTTTTACATCTAGTTCGTGCCTCTCTTTATATAAAAGGTGACGCACCTCAATACGCGTAGTGACAGCTAAACTATCGATTACTGTTTTAACTTCTGGATAACACTTACTTTCTTTGAGTAGTTTTTCATACACGATGCAGTGACTAGCGTTAGACTTGCTACCTAGATAAGTAGTTTCGACAACTTGTTGTCCATTGAACGGTATACAATGTGACTTTATAGATTTTGCGTTGTCTCTGAACGCTTGTACAAACGCTGATGAAACACCAGGTAATAGAATGCCGAAGTCGATTCTTGTCACCTTTGCCTTACTGAATAATTGCGTATACCGGTATTCACCGCCAATACGTTTTTGAACATGAATTAACGCCTGCTTTATTTCATCCCGTGTTAGCTTATTTGGATTAAACGATAATCGTAGAGAATACTTACCGGACTCCTTTTCGTTCCCTTCTAAATATAAGAACAGGGACTTATAACTATCACCGTTGAACCGAAACTCGAATCCGTGTGAATAAAATGGTTTGCCGTAAATAAGCCCAGAGCCTCCACCATTGAGTTCGTAGGTCGAGGTAGGAAAAACTGTGAAGTCTGCTGGCTTTGCCGCTGTCCCTGCTTTATAAATGCGAGACTTATTTTTAGCACCAATAGGTTTGAGTAGTGAATCGATATCCTTTATTGAACACCTCACTGTCAGTGTGATTTGGTCGCAATCTAATCTCAGATATCGCTGCGGTTCATTACAATATATTTGCAGTAACATGGCCTGGTATCGGCATAATGTTTTGTCTTGAAGCTTTGCTGTAACGTTATTAATTTGCTTAAAACTTGGTTCAGTATTATCCAAATCAAGCAGTGTCAACAGCTGCGAATTGTATTTGTCGTTAATAAGTTCATAGCGAGACTTATCAAAAGTGCTACGAATCCATGACTGTGTATTTTTGCGATCTGCCATAAAAATACTCTTTTAATACGTAGAAGTGTCTGCCTATACCGTATATTAATAGTGTGTATTAATAGATAGTTACAGTGGTATTACAGAGATTAACAACTAAAAGTGAAGGTGTTGAGTGTGCATTTTGTTGAACTAAAAATGCACCTCAAACAACTACTAAGGTTTATATCATTGAGAACCAGCTTCAGTGATATAAGGATTCACTTCCCACAATGGTTTCTGTCTACAATTTGTAGCCTTTCGAACCACTAACGCAGACTCTAAAACCATAATGGCTCGGTTCACTTCATCGGTGTTTGTGTTTAGTCCGCTCCAATTCTTTTGCGCTATGTCACGAGCCGAGAATTTGGGCGGGAGTCGATCTATCCGTTTTAAAATGAGTATCGCATTAGCAGTATCAACATTTGTTCTAACGTCAAAAACGTGGCGAGCATGAGATTCCAAAAATTTTGCAATTCTGACGGCTTTTTTAGCTGAGGTTTCGGAAACGCTTTTTATAGGGCCGATAACTTGATTCGCATCGTCAAAACTTTCAACCACTTCAAAAAGCAGTGCAAGTTTAGGCACTAGCGTTTTATATTTTAATAGGTAGTTTTGGTACACATCATTGACGTCTTTTTTACTTTTGAAGGAAGTAATCTCTCTGTACCACTGTTTATAAACACCCAATGCTTGCACTGACAAGCAAACGCTGCGTTCCTTCAGGCCAAGATTTGGCTGGAAGCCGAAATCGCATTGATTGATTGAACAAAAGAGACTCTGTACTTTCGAAATTAATGATACTTCCACTTCTCCGGAAGCAGATGAAACTTTGTCAGTATTTTTCGGATGAACAAGAATGTTAAAGCGCTGCCACAGTCCATCATTTTCCTCACTTCCCTTTAAAGTATTTCGAATATGTGGATAAACAACAGATGGTTTGGTGGTTGCAAAAATCGACAAGAGCATGTTACTGGCATACGTAGTGCCCATGTTTAACCTATCAATATCATGCTGACCAAACCCCGAATTACACTCCAATAGGAATGAACGATATTCAAATCCCTTGGAGCCTCGAAGCTGATGAATAAATCCTTTTAGATCCTCTAGGTCCATCAAAATCCCATTGTGATTTTCACCTAGTGTGCGTTGCAAGTCGGCATATGTTGCCTTATTGGTTGTATAACGTACTAACGACGGTTTTTGAGGCTGTCTTGAGTTTTCAGTTACTTCAGATGCTAGTAATTCCTCCATCTTTCTTTTTTCTATAGGGTCTAAGATTTTATCGATAGCAATAATGCGCTGTTTAATATGCTCTGAATTTATCCTTTCACGTATTTTCTCTATTTTTTGCTGCGCTCCATACCGCTTATTGGCATCATCGTAGTCCATCGAAGCTTTATCATTGAGTGGGCCAAAAAATTCCCGCATCCGTAAATGAACAGGAAATTTACCAGCTCCTGAGTCTCCTATCGATATAGCCCAGAAATTTGGCGCAATCACCAAATCACTATTTTTTCTCGGTTTGACGTGAATTTTATGACCGATGACTGAACCAATCATCGTTACAAGTGGAACGAAAGCAAACTCAGGGGGGCAACAATAGGCTTTGCTAAAGTTTTTTACAGTCTCTTGCATTAATTTAGGTAATACATCAAGAGGCAATGCCTCGCTACTACCCTCATATAGGTTTAATTTAGCTGGCGGCACCCACACGTTTAAATTGTTCTTAAGAACAAATTCTACTAGCGTGAGGGGCTGATACTTATACCATTGCTCATACGCAAGTTCGCCTCTATCCCAGTTCTTCGAGCCCGAAAGTTGAATCGGAAAATAGGTTATAACGTTCGCACGTTTACAGCCTTCATTTTCTGCTTTTAAGGCATTGGTTAACTTTTCATGCTGCTCCTCATCTTCGTGAAAGACGAACCAAATAACGCTGTACTTCGTTAACCCAACTTTTTTAATGACAGAGGCATGAGACACTTTTCTCAAAAATTGTATTTCTTCAATGTTATCGAGATTGAATGATCCTTGAATCCCTATTACTCTTCTTCGTTCCAGCCACTTATTGTTTTTAACAAAGGCTTTTCTCCCTTCATTATTTTCATCTTTTAACCATTTTAAGCCCTCAGCTACTCTTAGATTTTGCCTGACATTTCTAGTACTTCCATCAGGCGCGCAGTAAATTAATTCTGCTGAATTCATTTCAGTTATTTCAATTAGCTCGTAAAGGTCTTTGATGCCCTTAAACCCCATTCTTTTTAACGTAGAAATATTTGTTACTTTCTTCATCATTTTTGCTCCAAAAAATTAATTCGATGACCATACGGTGTGTAAAATCAAAACCTATTTTCCGGATGTGTAGTAGTGTTGTCCTCAGTGAAAAAAGCCTATTAAACAGCCAATAAAAAAGCTAAAAAATTAAATAATATCAATTACTTAGTAGAAATAGACCGTACCTTTTTTCTATTTTTTTCTGACACGTTTAAAAGTGTGCTAGTCAATCTTTATGCTAGAGAAAATTTATCAATTTAAGCTATTGTTCTTATTGACAAAAAAAACTGATAGGCTGAGAAAGCTAAAATAAAAAACTTTCCAATAGTTCGGAGTTAAATGATTATGAAATTAGGAACGGAAGAAAGCCGAATCAGACTGGTGCCAGACAACGCTAAACGTGAGGCGTTAGAACAAGCGACAGGGCTTGGTCGTAGTGGCGATGTAAATATTGAACTAAGCAGAATGAAATCCCCCCAGCAAGCTTTCGACCTTTACTTAAAAAATTTAGTCAGAAATCCGAGACTTAATGCTGACGATATTCGGCTCGGCTTTTTACTGTTTCATTTACTTGAGCACAACTTAGGAAGCCAAAGCTTTCTTCTCATACCAATGTCTGACTTCCATATGTCACAAATTGGAGAAAATGGGGTGCTCTACTTTCACGGCACTCGCAACTGTGAGTTTGGATATGACTTTTTGGAAAAGCAAAGTCTGTTAGGCATTGCTAAGAAATGTCGGCTGGACATAGATACATCACGTCTTATTAGTTTGCTCAATAGACTACACAGTTTCTTCTACATAACTTGTACAGAATTATGTGAAGAGAACCTTGCTGTAAATAGGATAGGGTTTGAATATAGATATCAGGAAGTTTTATTGTCTGAAGACGCAAAGATGGTACACATCCGTCTCAATGAGCGGTTCAACAAAATAGATCTCACTAAACGCTGGGGGAAATCAACAAAATAACTATTTTTTGCTGGGACAAAACAGCCATATAAATCACTAAAATCGCCTGATATTATCTTCTTCGCTTTCTAAGCACTTCCATTCAAATTCAATACTTTTAACTTCAAATTCGGAGCATTTTATGAATGCAGCTTACCCCTATGCGCTGTATTTAGGTCGACTTGCGCCTAATAGTCAGCGCTCTATTGCTTCACAACTAAATAGCATCGCAGACATGATGGGTTGGACTGATGAAGAGCGAACAGATAAATATCATCATATCGACTTTCAACAAGCTACCTATATCAAAACGAAACTTATTACTCAGGGTTGGTCAGCTAGATCTATCAACAGAGCAATGATAGCAATCAGAAGTATCGTAAAAATAGCTGTACTGTCTGGGCTCGTACCAGAAATGCAGTCAATTCAGCTTCGGGCTATCAGCAAAGTGAATCACGGCAAACATAATGGAAAGCCTCTCTCAACTGAGCAGGTCAATAAGCTGTTGATAAAATTACAACGCGATACATCTATTCTTGGCATTCGAAACTATGCATTAATTTCAACTCTATTAGGCACAGGGTTACGACGAAGTGAACTAGTAGCACTCTTGGTAGAAGACTTTATCGAAGGTACTGCTCTGATCGTCAGAAAAGGAAAAGGTAACAAGAGCCGAACTGTTCATCTGCCAGCATGGACGCAACTTGCACTGAATCAATGGCTAGCACTTCGAGGTGATAGTAACGGTCATCTATTTGTTCGTGTCGCAAAAGGTGGAAATATTAAACCCAACACCGCTTTGTCATCTTGCTCTATTTATTCACTCACTAAAAAGTCGCTAGCATCAATTGGCGTAGAAGGAGTCTCGCCGCATGACCTTCGACGAACGTTTATCACACGATTACTTGAACAAAATGTAGATATAAACACTGTGCGCCAAATGGCAGGGCATGAGGATATCAGTACAACCATCATGTACGACAAGCGAAATGAAAAAGTGATGCAAGAGGCTGCATCTCTACTTTCCTATCAATAATGGGGCACTAGCATGTCATATAAAGTACTCAATAAGTCGAGTGAGCTTAATTACCTTGCATGTGAATGGGGCAAGCGATTACTCAACTATCTGCCTTTAGTCGATACCGATATACTCGGTAAAAGTCTTGCCAGTAACTTACGTGGTAGCAAGGTATCTACCCAATCGTTTTTCATAGGTAGAAGCAAAAACGTCAATTACAAAGCTTGCCTCACTATTACTGATACTCAGCCTCAGGTAACGAAAACCTTTTTAGCAAATTGTCGCTATATCAGAACCGTGATGGACTTGCCTAAGCAAACCGAGTTACTGATTCAGTTCGCCTTACTCTCGCAGGTTAACAAGTGGATTAGAGCGCTTTCTTCTGAGGTGCACATGCAAACAAGCCACCTTTCGTTAAACGAAATCCTCAAAGACATTTCAGGCATCAGTGACGAACTATTTTTTCACGCAACTGCGCAGCTCAATCATTATGGTTTTCTGCCTGATACAGACTTTTTGTCCTTCGAATATGGCGCAATGCCAAAAGCACTTGTTCGAACGTTGTTAAGTGAAACAATTACCTCAAGGGAAACACTAATAGCACCGTTGCTGCATCCTTCGCCCGACGCAAGCTTCACATTAGATGATTTTCCTCACGTAAATACTGCGCTTTTGTCGCAATATCTCACTGCTGCTAGTAAGTCTAGACAGTCTGGAGCAAGCATTTTGCTCTATGGAGCTTCAGGAACAGGTAAAACAGAGTTATCGAGGACACTTGCCAAATACTGCGATAGAACACTTTACGAAATTCGTTCTACTGCACTTGCTAGCAATTTTTCTGAAGATGAGTTCAATAGCCGCTTTCCAAACAAAGAAAGGCTTCGTTATTTAGCGTTACTTCAATCATTGCTGACGCATAAGGCAGACGCTATGTTGCTGGTAGATGAATGCGAGAGTTTATTCGACTGTGCTGACAGCCAATACAGTAAAGAACATCTACAGCGATTCATTGAGCAAAACGAAATTCCCTGCATTTGGATTACAAACCATATCCAATATCTTGAGCCAAGCTTTATAAGGCGATTCAAGCTCGTATTAGACGTTCCTACGTTGAGACCAGAAGAAATCGAACAGATAACGCGGCCTTACTATCACGGCTTGAGTGTTTCTTCGTCAGCACGAAAAATGATTAGTCAAACAGAGAACATTACGCCAGCAATTGTTGCTAACGCAACACATGTCGCTCACGCTGTAAACGCTAAACGTGCTCGCGCAGAAGCTGTAATCGGTCAAGTTGTCGAAGCGTCACTTAGAGCAACGGAGCAATGGCAAAATAAACTTGAGTACAAAAGTGAGCTACCTTTCGATACGAGCTACTTAAATATTAAGCAGTCAAAGGAGTATCTCAACGAGATAGCGTTCGCACTTAAACACAACCAGCCAGCGAGAACATTGATTTCAGGTCCTCCAGGAACAGGAAAAACCGCTTTCGCGCACTATTTGACAGAGCTACATGGTAGGAAACTGCAGCGTGTTAAATGCTCTGATATTTTAAGTAAATGGGTGGGCGAAAGTGAGCAAAAGGTAGCAGAACTATTTCAACGCGCTCATGATGAAGAGCAAGTAATCTTGCTTGATGAAGTGGATAGCTTACTAAGCTCACGCGAGGCACTTACTGCCCATCACGAACATCAGCTGGTTAATGAGTTCTTAACGCAAATAGAGTGTTTCACACAGCCTTTATTCGCTGCTACTAACTTTTCCGACAAGCTTGATAAAGCCGTGTTACGTCGGTTCGATTTCAAACTAGACTGCCAATATCTTACATCGACTCAAGTAATAGAGTTGTACAAAAAGCTCACTAGAGTAAGAACGCTCAAGGAAGTTGAAACACAAAGGCTATCTTCACTGCGCAACCTTACACCCGGTGATTTCGCTCTATTGGCTCGTCGAAAGAAGTTTCAACCCAAAATTCAAATTCGTGACTTTGCCATCAACCTGTTGGCAGACGAAAACCTGCGTAAGCAGAAACACACCTCAATGGGCTTTATCCGCCCTTAACATTCAAAGGTAAACATTATGACTACATCTGTATTGAGTTCGCTCAAGGTTATCGCTCGTCCTGAAGTTAAGCAAAAGCCACCGGTATTGAACAAGCGCATGAAGCTAATCAACCGACTCGAACAGCAAAAAAAGCTCGCCACTTGTATGCTTGAAGGCACACCATTCGTGGCATACAAAGAAAAAACAGTCAAAGATCCAGAAACAGGAGAGCGGATTAAAAAGCGTTGGCAGGCTACTGTTCGTCCTTGGTACTACGACACCGATAACCATTATTTCCTTGAAGTAAAAGTGGGCATAAGAGCAATAGAGTTACAAAAGGGAAAACCAGCCATAGATGTTGGCGATAAAGAAAAGCTTCCCGAGGTCATCGACATCTTAATAAGCGCGGTAGAAAAAGGAGAGCTTGATGAGTTCTTAATATCGCCGCCAAAGGCTGAAACCAAGGGTAAAACTCCGGTCAACGCAAAGTTAGCAAAATCGTAGTTAGTCCCCTGCTCTACTCATCAGATATCGTCCTTAACTCTTGATTGCGCGAACAACGATAGCGAACCAAGAATCGAGTGCTGTCTATCTTACAAAAGTAAGTCGCACTTACGTAGCGCCAGCTTTTCAGAAGCATAACGAATGGCGCTACTGAAAGCGACGTAGTAGACATTGCAAATTGCTAGTCAGCTACTTTACTTAGTTGCTTGAAAGCGTCGTACAGACGCGCTAGGCAGCACTCACATTCATGGATTTCAATTAGAAGATTTTTTTATTATGCATATTCATTATGAAGGACTCGCTTTGCCTGTCTCAAAGCGATTTGCACAAGCACTCGTCGATTTACTTGTGCAGCATAGCATGTCACAAACAAGCGTGACAATTAACTTCAGAGACCTTAATTACTCAGCTGAAAACGGTGGTTTTCACCCTGTAGAGATTCGTTTGGAGAAACGCAATAACGCATGGCACTTTTGCTACGTCACGGATTTTGCCTATATAGGAAATGTCCCCTATGCAGAGTTAGCAAAAGACCTCGACTTTGATTTCGATGCAGGTGTTTTTCAAAACCTGTTCGGTGTGTTTCCTATTGAGCAAGCAACCGATATGTATCAAATATGGGAAGGTAACTTCTTGCATTACTGGCTGGAATTAGATGTTTTCTCGATATCGGTATCCGAGTAGCTACAAAACATAAAAGTGTAAACACATTGGGAAAGCTGACAAACCAAAGGAGGTAATCATGTCGAGATGCTTTTCCAACTACAACATCACTAGCAGGTATGCCGCTTATGTAGTCTTTAAAGGTCGAACGCCGGGAGTTTACAAATCATGGAAAGAAACTAAAGCCTTAGTGAATGGCTACTCAGGAAGCCGTTACCAAGGTTTCGCGTCTATCGAAGAAGCAAAACGCGCCTACAGACGCTTTTTAGACGACGGCAAAATAGTGCTCAAGGCAAAACGCAAAACCAAGCAAAAGAAACCTCTAAAGCCGAATATGGAAAACGTTGATCTTCCTCCTTGGGAATTAGATTAGGCTAAGTGGTCGCGAAGATAGGACGGTACAAAATAATTTGTGTCGTCCCTTTTCCTTTCTGTCTCGTCATTTCAAAGACGGTAGGAAGACTAGAAACAATATCGGTCACTTTTGCTGCACCATAAGTTCTCGGGTCAAAATCAGGTTTAGCACGCTTTAGAAAATTACCAACTGGACTAACATTCACCCAACCATCATCATTCTGATATAACTCCCAAGCTTTAAGCATTGCTGGTATTAGCTCTTCTGCACCATTACCAGCGCTACTTTGCTCCTGTTTAGGTTTACCTGATTTAGAAACCTGACCAGCCTCTAGGTTTTCGGTGAATATAAAGTCATCACAGGCGTTGCGAAATGACACTGGCGTTTTTTTCTCACCTACGCCAAACACAAACTTCTCTGACTCTCTCAAACGTGACGCTAGCTTAGTAAAGTCGCTATCACTGGATACTAAAGCAAATGCGTCTATTTTTTCAGAATAGAGTAAATCCATTGCATCAATAATCATCGACGCATCTGTTGCGTTTTTACCCGTTGTATAAGCAAATTGCTGAATCGGCTGTATGGCTAATTCATTAAGAGGCGTCTTCCAGTTCTTCAACGCATCAATAGACCAGTCCCCGTAGGCACGCTTGATGAGAACATGGCCGTGTGCTGATATCTCATCCAAAATGGCAGAAAGTTTCGACAGCTGAGCGTTATCAGCATCAATTAGTACCGCTACTTTTTTGTGAACATCCAAGTCTTTCATCAATTTTATCCTTAAAAATACTTATTCTGTGTAACGACATTTAGGAAAGGCAGAACAACCTAGAAAGGTATTGCCTGCATGGGCTCCACGCTTTGCTTGCCGTTCAACAAGATCACTTCCGCACCTAGGGCAAGCGGTCTTTTTTATCTCCTCTACCTTTGGCTCCGCTTGCACATCAAGGATAAGTGAAAGCAGCTCGCCTCCATCAATGAGTACAATGGGCTTATCAGAGGCAAAATCTATAGCTTGCTGGGTGAATTTACCCGAACAAATTACGACAACCTTGGCTGCGTTGCTGGCAGTGAGCACGCCAAGCATCTCGCGTACCACACTGACACCAACTTTTTGCGCTTTCCATTGTTTACACTGAACGATGACTCGTTCATCACCTTTCCTAAGCTCTAGGTCAATTCCACCGTCAGCACCAAACCCACCTTCGGTTACTCGATACCCTTGTCTACGAAAGGCTTCTGCCACTAGCTCTTCGAAGTTGCGCCAGTGCAGCTGACGTATAGTTTCAATACTCTTTTGAGCATCTAATTGCTTGGCCTTACGTCGAGCATTAAAAAATGAAAATGGAGCAATGAGTAATATGAAAATTGCAAAGTAAGGCGCAGGAACAGCGAGCGCCTTAAATACCATATTGATAAGCTGATTATCCGTTTCGATAGAAGGTAGTAAATGGCCCATCAATAAATAGGTAATTGCCGATGTTATAACTGAAACCCACCATGGCGCTTGGAAAAGAAGGTCAGCAAAAGATGTGGTTTTTCTAGGCATAATTGAACATCCTTGTTAAATATCAAAAATATATTAACTCAAGCAATATCTTGATTGGGTATTAATTTCAATCGTGTAGTATCGTCTAACAATAGACGGTAGGTTTTTGAGAAATAGGAGAGGTAAACATGGACGTGTTTATCGGCATTGATGTCGCTTGTGCGAAAGATAAGTATTTACCGCTGGTGATTTGCACCAGACAAAATGGACAATTATTGCCGTTTCCATTAGCTAATTACCAAATAAAACCACCTAGAGGGTTGGGAAACGCTCTAACACTGCACGAAAAAGTAAATCAAACATTTGCAAACGATGTCGCGCGCTACATTGAAACGGTATGCGTCACCTATCAGTTGAATCCTGTTCGTATTGGCATTGACTCACCACTTAGACCAAGAGATAACCGGCTTAAACGCAGGCTCGCGGAACAGGCACTCGATAAGGCAGGCATCAATTGTTACACAACGCCATCGAGAGACGATTTCGAAGCCATTAAGGCAAAGGGTATTGATCATCTGCAAGCAGATAAGCCAATACAAAACCTGCCACATGCTCATCAAATATTTATGCTATTAGGTTTTGCACTGAACGAGCGGCTAAGCAAAATAGCTGAGTGCATAGAAGTCTATCCACACGCGACAGTCAAACAATTAGGCGTTGCTGATATCCATAAAAGCAAAGGGAATCAGGCCGAGTTACAATTATCTGCCATGTCGCAATATACGGGTTGGCCGATAACTAACGAAGACTGGGAACAAGCAGCCAACATGTGTCTTGGTTCGATGCACGATAGAGTGGACGCCTATAGTGCCGCATGGGTAGCCAGCTTACCCGAAATGGAGCGCACCTGTTTTGGTGACCCAGAGAAAGGCGATGCTATCTGGATACCAAAAGTTAAGCCTATAAACGGTATATCTGCAAAGCCACCGACAAAGCCCATTCCCATAACCAAGACAAAACAGGTTGTCTCCAATGCAGAAAATAAGCGTTCTTGTCCTGCCTGTCATCAGCATGAATTTAAACGATGGCCGTTTGGGTGGGATGCGCATGCAGCGCATCGCTGCACTGGACTAACAGAGGTCGAGCCTGAAGAAAGGAAGAAGGAGTTTAAGCGCCGATTTATGAGCAGTTAGACGCGTGCATGCTTTACAACCGTCTCAAAATAAACCACACTGAGCTAAAGTATAGAAACGTAAACAGGGACGATGCTCGACTCTATCAGCTTTGCTCAAAAACAGCGCCTTGCCTACATCGACTTTTGCCTATTGTTTAAAGGTGCGATTTATCGTCAGGACTTAGTTAATCGTTTTCAGGTCGGCTTATCGGCAGGCTCACGCGATTTCGGTATTTACAAAGAGCTTGCACCGGATAACCTGTCTTACGATTCACGAGAAAAGCGATACTTCCAGACTCCTCAGTTCAAACCTGTTTTCGAGCACGACGCAAGGCGCACCCTAACCAAACTTGCCAACGATATCTCCGATGGTTTCGATGCTATTGGTGATATTCATTTCCCAGTAGAGGCACCGTCTAGTCTGAATGTGCCAGATATCTTTATCGTAGCGCGCCTTGTTCAGGCCATTATTAATAATAAAGCGGTTAGCGTTATCTACACGTCACTTTCTAGCGGTTCGAATGCCAGAGAACTTGTTCCGCACTCCATCGTGTACAAGCTAACAAAAGGCAATGCGCCAGATACCGCGCAGATGAATGCCAAAGTACGCGAAATGATCACCGAGGCATTAAAGGCTGATGGAGTTGAAGAAATCTTTAAGCTTGGACAAGGCCAAGATGGCATAGATATCTTTGACGATGATTACCTTGCCAAGATAGAAAAGATAAAGCAGCCTAATACCAAAATTCAGTTGCTTCAGCAGATGCTGGCAAAAGCTTTGGGCGAGTTTAAAAAGGTCAATAAAACCAAAGCGTTTGATTTCTCAGAGCGGTTTAAATCACTGGTTGAAAAATATAACGAGTGAAAAGAAGAAGACGTACTGGTGAGCAATGTACTGGAAGATTTTTCGGACGAAATCATCAACATGTACAACGACCTCAGAACCGAAATGAACTCCTTCGAAGACATGGGCATCAACTTCGAGGAGAAAGCGTTCTACGACATCCTGCTTGCCTTAGCCGCCAAATACGACTTCAACTACCCCGATGATAAATTGCTGGAGCTAGCGAAGGCAGTAAAAGAAGTTGTGGACGACAAGGCCAAGTACACGGACTGGAGTCAGCGCGACGATATTAAAGCAGAGTTGAAAGTGGATTTAATCATACTGTTAGCTAAGCACGGCTACCCACCAGTCGATCGCGATGAGGTGTATAAGGAAATCTTCGAGCAGGCGGAGAACTTTAAGAAGAATAGGGGACAGGTCTAAATAGTAAGACTTGTATAGTCTTGTTCGTTGTGGACTTGCATCACTATTACTGGGTAATTAAAGGATTTTTATGGCGAAGGAAAATACGAGTAGAGAGATAAGTAAAGGATTTTACTGGTTACTAGGCTTGGTATTCGGTATTGCGCTGATATTTATGATCATTGTTTTTGGATTGTATTTCTTTACTTTTTCCGGCGAACTCGGCACTCAGGAGATGTTTGCACAGTTCGGAGATTTCATTGGCGGCTTGCTAAACCCGATTTTCTCCTTTCTGACTATAGTCCTACTCATTGGCTCATTGTTTTTGCAAAGGCAAGAACTGGGTAAAGTAGTTGAAGAGTTGGAGCTTACTAGAGGCGTCCATCAGTCTACAGTAAACATGAGTCTATATGAGCATTTACTTGAAGATTTTCAAAAAGAAGGTTCCGACACCAAAATGTCAGCCTTAAATTTCAGGGAATATTTGGATGAAAAGCTAACTCTAGACATTTCCCATAAAAATAACTACGAGATTGGAAACTTTACGCTATTTGAAATTATTTCCAATAATGGGCTTATGGATATTGCCAAGGAAAAAGGTTACTTAGCCTCTAGAGCATCAGCCACTGGTGACAATGTGACAGCATCTAGGGATTTTAAAGAAAAATTAGATTTACTTGACGCAAGTATAAAAAACATAGTTGAAAAACTTACGCAGGTAAGAGGTTTAGGATGCCCCAAATTGAGAGCAAGTGAGTTACTTGGGTTTTGTGAAGAGATTTTGGAGGACTATTACTATTCTAAGCATATCAACAAAATGGCTAAAACGAATCTGCTCAAGTACGCTCGTTTCAATGAGCTCTTGGCTGCGGTTGAAGACTACCCTGAGAATCCGATTCCTAAGGGTATAATCTCAACGTAAGTTGACTAAAAAAGCCTGACTAAATGCTAATAATATTAATATCTAAAAAACTAACTAAAACTTAGTCACTTACGCGAAAAAGGCTTGAACCATCAATTTTGGTCGCTTGACCATTTTCATAGCTGCCGAGATACTTACAGGGTACTATAGTATTGTAAACTTCATCATTATCTACACGATATAAAATCTTGCCAGATAAATCATAAACGTATTCCCCATCAAATGTCCCTGTGTGATTGCCTTTGGCATCATAAACTTGCTTATACATTCTTACTCCTAGTCAATCTGAAAAAATGGGGAAAATTCGTGGTTTCCGGTTTTTTCACTATACCCATAAAATCACTACAACGTGCGGGAAAAAACTCAAAATTAGTTGATGTTAATCGTCTTGAAAGCAATCAAACTGGCTTAGGTAAAAGCGAGAAATAGACCAGTGGTAATGCGACTTAAAGATAAAGATGCGCAATTATTCGCTCGTTATCTGTGCGAGAGCAAAAATCTGGCTTGTACGTTTTACATATGTTGGGGTTTTGTTCTTAGACGATGTTATCCCGATCACCATTCTTTCTTAATGTAGCAATATGACAGATAATTTGCTATCAATACAGAAAGTATAAAAGTTTTGCGATTCGTTGGCAGAAAAACGCGTAAATCGCGCTTTACTAACTCGTTATAAACCAAGGAGGAGTTGTGGCGCACGTTGCAAAGAAAAAAGCTAAGAGAAAGCCAGTTACAATTTATTCGAAGATACTTAATTCTCTAGAAAACAAAGATTATAAATATCGGACTTTGCAAGGTATTGCAAAAGAGACCGGGTTATCTGAGGCTCAAATCATAGCAATTATACAAAAGCATTCTGACGAGATTGTACAACTCCATAGAACAGATAGAGCTGGACATCGCTTATTCAGCACAAGAAAAAAATACAGAAAAACAGCTGGTGTTTCGTAAGCGATCATTTTAGACCGTCTTTTCCCTGCGGTGCTACTCCGTAAAATAGCCTCCGTAGATTTTACTAACGGAGACTTTACTGATGGCAACAAAAAGACGTACACGTGAGCAATGGCAGGAATTGGTTGATAAGCAAGCAGAAAGCGAGCTGACAGTCAGTGAATTTTGTGCACAGCATGCGTTAACAGTATCAAATTTTTATCTGTGGCGTAAAAAGCTGAGCGATGATAGTCAACAGTTTGCGCAGCAGGATAACTGGCTTGCTTTTGATATGCCAGCGAGCGGGAACCAGAGTGCAGGCTCTACCTGGGAGATTGAACTGGTATTACCCGGTGGTGTGGTGCTGCGGATGAACCGAGCCGCCTGATGTTACCCTTATCTAATGGGCGTATTTGGTTGTACACCGGCAATGCCGATATGCGCAAACAGTTTGATGGGTTGGCAGCGCTGGTACAGAGCAAGTTGGGCATGCAGGCGCATTGTGGTGACTGGTTTGTGTTTATCAATAAACGCCGCACCCAGCTAAAGGTATTGTATTACCATCAGGGCGGTTATTGTTTGTGGAGCAAACGCCTAGAAAGAGGTACCTTCGCCAAAGTCACTGACGGCACAGCAAAAACACCATTAAACAGCGCTCAGTTACAGTGTTTGATTGATGGGATTTACTGGCAAAAAGACAAACAAAACAGGCGATTTAATTAACTGATTTTGTTATAATTTAGCCCATGAAAACACGCTCTATTAGTCACCTTTCACCGTCTGAAATTGAGGCTGCCTTTGCTCGTCAAGCCGATGAAATTGCGCAACTCAAGCAGCAACTCGACTGGCTTAAACGTCAGTTGTTCGGGCGTAAGTCTGAAAAGGTGTTAGCGGATAATCCGGCGCAGAGCAGTTTGTTTGATGAGGGGGAAACCCTCACCTTACCGGCAGAAACAAAACCGGTGAAGGCACATACTCGTTCCTCACAAAAGCAACGTCGCGACTCGGATTTGAATGATGAAGGCCTGCGTTTTGATGAGACAGTGCCGCAACAGATTATTGATATACCTGCGCCAGAATTACAGGGGGCGGATGCCGACCAGTATGAATTAGTGGATACCAAAGAAACCTGTCGCTTAGCACAACAGCCTGGCAGTTATGTGGTATTGAGATTCCGTCGACAGGTCGTGCGTCATAAAACCACGCAAACCATTAAGGATACCCCAGCGCCAGGCAATGTGCTGGAAGGCTGTTACTGCGATGTCTCACTGCTCGCCGGACTGATGGTTGATAAAGCGGTGTATCACTTACCGCTTCACCGCCAACATCAACGGATGCTGGATAGCGGTATTACCCTTAGCCGGGCCACCTTAATCAACTGGATACAAAAAGGCATTGAGCTGCTTCGACCCATCGCCAAAGCCCAGTGGCAACACATTCTGCAAAGTAAAATACTGGCCATGGATGAAGTACCCATTAAAGCAGGTCGCACTAAAGGCGCTGGCCGAAAACCCGGACACATGAAACAAACCTACTTCTGGCCCCTGTACGGTGACAGTGATGAAGTGGCGTTTACCTGGAGCCACAGCCGGGGCATGTTGCATGCCCAAGCACAGTTACAGGACTTTACCGGTACCTTGCTCACCGATGGCTATGCCGCTTACACCAAAACGGTAGCGCAGATAAACCAACAAGAACAACAGATTGTGCACGCAGCCTGTTGGGTACACATGCGCAGGGGCTTTGAAAAAGCCCTCGACAGTGAGCCGCACACCGCGCAGCAGGCACTGGATATCATCGCCACGCTTTACCGGCATGAAAAACACATCAGGCATAAACAATTAGACCTGGCCGATATCCATGCTTACCGGCAACAACACAGCGAGCCACTCGTTACCGACTTCTTCCGGTGGGTCTATCGACAGCGACAACGCACTGATTTACTGCCCAAATCTCCCTTCGCCAAGGCACTCCATTATGCGCATGAGCGAGAAAGCCAACTCAAAGTGTTCCTGGGTAACCCCGCCTTACCCATGGATACCAATCATCTTGAGCGGGCACTGCGTGTTATTCCCATGGGGAGAAAAAACTATTTGTTCTGCTGGTCTGAACTTGGCGCTGAACAACTGGGCATACTGCAAAGCCTGATGGTGACTTGCCGACTGCAAGGCGTTAATCCCTACCATTATCTGGTGGATGTATTACAACGCGTGGCATTACATCCGGCCAGGGACGTAATCGACCTTACGCCGCGGCTCTGGAAACAAAAATACAATCAAAACAGGTTAGTCAGCGATGTCAAAATACTCACTTCCCAACACTAAAATCTCAGCCACAATTATGGAGTTCGGTAAAGGAGTGTTAAATGCACTCCCTGCTGATTACAGCCAGTCAGAAATGGAAGATGCTATGCTGACGATAATAACCGTGTGGAATGCCATCGTACTGGACACTTGGCACAACACAGACAAAAATGAAAAAATGGTGCTTGATGCACTCTCTCAAGCGCCTAAAGAAGGACAACTTCAAGTAAAACGATTGATAAAAAGAAAGAAGACCAAGTTTAGCGATGATATCCGCGCGGTTGGAGATCACTGGATAAGAGAAGAGCAAGGGGACTTTATCTTCGGCTGTGAAGCACGGTTAGATATAGAACGCATCTCCTTAAACGAAGATAGCCTCAAACACTAAACGAATCACAACGGTCTATATTGATCGCTTACGGTGTTTCTGAGAGGTTTATGGGGGCTTTACTTAATCGTGTCTACTGAAATTACTCTTCTAGGGTTTGGTATTGCTAAGGATACTTTCATTAACTTAGCCGGTTTGTTTGGTGGTTTTTTCCCTTTTATTGTTGATCTTATACAACGACAGAATATAGAGATATCGAAACGAACTGACCTGTGTAAATTATTCTATTTTGTTAAGCTTGTAATCCTGCCTACCTGTGCATTAATAATTACAGCATTCGCAACGAGCTCTGGAAACGTAACAACTTGGATCGCGGCATTGTACTTAGGTGCCACTTTCCCAGTATTTGCACAAAAAGCAGTATCAATGAAACCCCCAGGAATGGACACCAAAGTGGGTGCTTAACTTTTCACCCGTTAGCTAACTTTTAATCACCGCTTTAGGTGGCGTCGAGCGTCTACTTGTCTTAAACAGACTCCCGCTTTCGCGGTAGCGATGACCTGAAATTCGCTCAAATAAAATCCTCCAAAGCAAGAAGATCACCGATTAGCTGCAGAACGAGTCAATGTAAAAAAGTGAAAATAGTTGCTGTTCACAGAAACCTCTGATAATCAGAGTAGTTGCGGTAATAAACAAAAATAACTCCATATTAATACGACTTAACAGTGATTAATTAACTATTCCAGTAATAACGTTTGCTACATGAACAGTTTTAATTAACTTCTCTAAGCAGCATGTGCTGTTTTTGTTTGCTGGGCATAAACAGTACCCTATTGTCTTTGAGAGATTCAGGATATTTGCCCAAACCTGTCGCTAGTATGACTTGATAATCTTTGCCATATTCATCGAGCTCCTCGAACTTACTAATACAATTTATCAAATTCTTTAACTCTATACCGGCTGTTTCAGGCGTATCTATCATCAAAAATTTCGGGAAAGACACATCGTCATTTTTAAGTGACAAGTGCATGAGTGTAAGGTAATACATAAGACGAATAGAAACCCTAGAGCTTGCTTCCCTGTATTCTCCTTCGTTGATAGATGGTAAGTAATCCTCAAGCTTAATTCGGGCTGACCTGCATTCCGGCAGGGTATCCACAACCAAACGATTATAGATATTACTAAACTCTTTAACTTTGTCAGTAATATCTAACTGTGCTTTAACTTCAAGCCCTTTTCTGTACAATTCTGCTTTCTTGGCACTATCTCGCTTCGCATCATAATCATCTTGCAGCGATTTCAGCTTTGTTTCAATTTCCAGAAGTTGATATAAGTTGTTGATCTCTTCCCTTACATCGAGGATTCTATCGTCAATATCGTTCAAGCTCTCTATATCAACCTTTTGGTCAATTTTATTGAGGTTTGCCTCTAATTGACTACGTAATTCTTGAATTTTATTCTCAAGAACGGATATTGATTTTTTGACTTCTGTTATTTCTTCATTACATCCATTATATGCCAATTTTATTGTCTTCAAAGTTTTGATTTTAGCTCTTAATATCTCTTTATATTCTTGAGATGTATAGAAGAAACGTTCATAACGTTCTTCTTCAACAGGAGAGCCACAAACACAGTGACCTTCAGCTCTCTCAACTTTTCCAAGGCAATAGGGGCAAGTGTCAGCAGTGAACAAATTAAGCTGATCATGGGAGAAAATAACTTTTTGAATTTGGCTTATTTCTCTTTGCGTTTCAGTGAGAATTGACTCTAAATCTTGCCTTTCATTCAAAAGACTAATGAGCTTTTCCTTCCTTGAACTTAAAGACAACTCGTTGGTGATTATTTGGCTTTTAGTAGCTTCTATCGCTGGAGCAATAGTACTGTCTTTAGACCTATTGTTCTTAAACGCCAATCTAGCAGCGTGTAACTTTTCGAGCCGAGCCTCTTGGTTTTTGATTTCAGCGTTTAGGAAGCTTGTGTTCTTTTTTAACTCATCACTCTTACGCATCTTATCTGCAATAAGGCTGTATTCGTCAACCAGGCTTTTTGCTATGGATTTTTCCTTTGCTAGGCGCTTCTCATTTACTATTGCATCGTAATAATCCGAGTAGGACTTTCCAATTAGAAGTTCAAAGATCGCCTTACGAAGTACTTCTGAGTCCGCAACGAGAGCAGACTTATTATCTAGCTTTTTGTAAATGTTCTCCGGATCGGGTTGCTGATCATGGTAGATTAACCTGAGAAGGTTATTAAAATTCACTTTAAAGTTTGAATAACCATGGAAAAGCTCTACAACTGCGATACCCAACTGGTCGAGTATCCAATCTGAAAAGATGTGATCATTTTTAACGTTTCTGTTTACTTTGAGGTTGAGAGTATTTTCAGTATCAAGATTTAATGTTTTTTCTGGTTCGGCTTTATCATTTAGTTTCTTCAATTCGATCGTGTAAGGTGTGATAGTGATATCGTTATCACCAATGTAACGCCTTAGCACAAAGCTATTACGCGATATTGTGACAAAAAGGTCTACATAATTATCAAGGTCTGAAGTTATTTGTAAGTGCTTCACGTCAGAACTTTTATCAAAGCTCTGAACCTCACCGCCAAGACCATAATAAATCAAATTGAATAATGTACTTTTCCCAGTGCCATTGTCGCCCTCAATAACTACTATATTTTTATTGAACTCTTGGGATTCAAAGTGATACTTCTGGCCTGAGTAGACAACTTTATTTATCCTTAGATACCCCATGTGCTAACTCCGTTTTTTGTGTAGATATTGTCTAGCATGGTTTCCAGTTTTAAGGTTTTAAGGCGGCGAACAGACTTTCTCAATATTGAAATATTTTCATATTCCTTTGAAAAAACCTCACGATTAAAAAAGCTTTTTGGTATCACATTTTTTTTAAGGAAAAGATTGATAGAGTCTTGTGAACTTCCTCTTTCAAGTTCAATAAATCCTCTTTTCTCTAGTGTAAAGAGTATTTTTAAGACTTCGCTTCGACGCATTAGCCCACTGGAGTAACTGTTAAAGAGAATCTCAGTATCAGTCGGATTTAGAGGGGCTTCACTTGAATTTTCAATGATATAAATAAGTTTTTCACTAGAAACTATATTTACCAGGAATGCTAGCTTTCTGTAATCTTTGAAGCTTGATTTTTCGTCACAATCGAGCCCGTCAAGGATTATAAATATTGAGTAACAGAAAAGATAGAAATCTTCACCCGATAGATACATTAATCGTTTTTTAACGTGGTTACTTGTCATTTTCTCTCTCATCAAACGCTAAAAAGCATGTATCGAATAGGTCTAGAACTATCCCTTCTATCAACTTTTTGTTAGAAAGAGAATAATGATAATCCTTTTTTAATTCATCAATACTTTCTACTGACTCGTTAAATAAATCAGAAAATAAACTATCCACTTCATTAACAGTTAGGTTTGGCTTTCGATCATTTTCGAAGAAGTAATCATTGCAAGCTTCGAAAACTCTATATTTAAGGGAAAGAACAGTCTTGTTAGAGTCAGACTGTTCTTTCTTTGATCTACATGCCTTTCTCGCTAGGTGTTGAAATTTATTTTTGGGGTAGTCTTTTGCAACAGCCTCTATCTTATCAATTAAGCTACGTTTATCCGTGATTTCAAGCTGAAGCCTTTCAAGTTCTTGCCAAACTGGATCCATGACGAGGCCTGGTAGTTCTGATTCAGCTTGCTTAAAAATTAACTTTACATCTGAACTGTGAACTAGCTTTTCAACAAGATTTGTTTTGTTTTGCTTTTCATCAAGCTTTTCCATTAAAAGCGAGAAAATTATTTCTTCTTTATTTGCGTGGTTTACATTGTGAAGAGGCGAAGTCTTTATTAAATCTAGAACAGTCTTTTTTAGGCTGATTTCGTCGTCTTGACCAAATTTCCATGTAATCCTGCCTAAAAACGTTCTTAATTGTGAAATACTTTGTTGATTTAGAGTTTGCAGGTGTCCCCTATTATCTTGGTTTGGGTATTGCCGCTCATACTCTTCCTTTAATACTTCGTGAATGGCCGTCACAACTATGTCTTTCAAGTCTTTTTTTGAAGCTAGTAGTTCCAATAGAGGCTCGTCAGGCAACTCAATGGTTACGCCATTGTCTAGTGTATGTTTTCTCTCTTTACCAACACCTGTGGTTGTATAAAACCCCAAGTAGACATGTTCACTATTCTTTAATTGGTTAGCGTAGATGTCGAAAAAGCTTACTAAAGTATTTTTTACGGCAGGGCTGTGTATTGTGAACTTCCCATCTGCAGCGTAATTTTTATCTTCTTCATAGTAATTTTTTTGGCTGTTATCTTCGACATGCCAATGGGAGACATCTTCTACATTTTCTATTGCAGTATAAAAAACGGAGTCAGTATCTTTATTTATACTTTTAAGCATTAGCTCAATTGCTCTAACTTTTTGCAGTCGAAAACCTTTGGTTTTGTCTGAAGCTTCCCTGTTAATTGATACTGAAGTCACTAAACTTAAATCCTTTCTACGACCAAAAATAAATTATTTCAGAACAATTGCGATTACGAAAGCATACTACAATGCGCTGTGACTGTTCCAGTGAACGCAAGTTTGCTTTAAGTTGTAATTCATTTCCAGCTAGAGTTACATTTCGTCACCGACTTGCTGCCCCAGTCAGTTATGCTATTTGCTTTATTCTTTCGAGGAGTAGCGCCTCACTGGGTTCTAATGACTGCAAATTTTCACCTCAAGGCACGAAACTTCAAAAGTAAGACAATTAACAATACATCCTTGTATGACGTATCGAGCTAGGGTTTGTTTACTATCAGATTACAGAATCTCTAGACACAAAAAAACCGACTCGAGGTCGATTATTGTTTTGTTGCGTTTTTATGGATGGTACCAGAGGCCGGACTTGAACCGGCACACCCTCGCGGGCGGTGGATTTTGAATCCGATGCATTTACTAACGAGCAAACAGTAAGAATAAAAAAGCCCTCGCATTTCTGCAAGGGCTTGAATGATGGTGCCTCGACCCGGGATCGAACCAGGGACACGCGGATTTTCAATCCGCTGCTCTACCAACTGAGCTATCGAGGCACTTAAACTGTGCTATGTAAGCTTTATAAAAAACTTTGCAAAACTTTGCAAGCTTTGCAAGCTTTATCGAAGTGCTTACTAACTTTAAAACTATTGCTCTAAAAGCTTTCTTGGTAAATCTGATTGGAAGTGCTTGCACTTTTCAATCCGCTGCTCTACCAACTGAGCTATCGAGGCTGAAACTTGTTAGCGTTCTAGGCGTTTACTGCCTGTCCTGCTGTGGGTGCGTATTAAACGGTTTTCGCCTTCACAAGTCAACCGTTTTTCTCGCTTTTTTTTGCGCTTTTATTACTGTTTGCGCATTGTTTGCTCAAAAAACGCTTTTTTGCTTATTTTTCAGGCGGAACGTAGCCTTCAATCGTAGGCTCTACGTCGTCAAACAAGTATGCCGACATTTTTTCTTCTAAAAACTTACGGGCATTCGGCTCCATCATATTCAACTTGTGTTCGTTAATTAGCATGGTTTGCTTTTTTTGCCATTCAGCCCATGCCTCTTTAGAAATGTTGTCGAAAATACGCTTACCCAGCTCCCCCGGGTAAAGTTGGAAATCTAAGCCGTCAGCTTCTTTTTGAAGCTTGCGACAAAATACCGTTCTTGCCATGTTATTTCCTTTCGTTCGCTATCTGCTTAGCAAAAAATATTGCGTTGGGCTTAGAACGCCTAACGCATTAACTGCTGAATAATCTTGGTTGTAGGTGCCGCCAAACCAACTTCAATAGGCTCGTTCAACGAAAACCAACGAAATGCCGTTTCGGCTACGCGCTTTGATGGAGCAGAGTTTACCACGGCCACTACTGGGGTGATATCTAAATGAAAATGGCTAAAGGTATGACGGAACCCTTCAAGCGTTCGGGTTTCGTCGACACTGATACCTCGCTTGGCAAACTGCTCAATCCCCTCTTCTATTGAAGACACCTCAATAAAACCATATAGGCCCCCCCAAAGCCCTGTTGAGGGCCGCTGCTCTAAATACACTTGGCTGTTAAACTGCGCCACCATCATATAGGTGGATTTCTCCGGTAGCGCCTTTTTCGGCTTCTTACCCGGGTAGTCGGCTTGCGCGCCTTGGGCGTAGGCAATACAGTCGGCTTGAAGCGGGCACTCATCACACTTTGGCTTGCTTCGCGTACAGATCATCGCGCCCAAGTCCATCATCACCTGCGTATAGTTGGCACAACGTCCGCCTTCTGAATTGGTAGGCGTGTTTTTCTCGGCCACTTCCCAAAGCTGATTCTCTACCTTTTTCTGTCCCGGCCACCCGCCGATTGCATAGTATCGGGCCAACACACGCTTCACGTTGCCATCTAATATAGGAAAGCGCATATTGCGAGACAGCGAAAGTATCGCCCCAGCGGTAGAGCGCCCTATGCCGGGCAAATCCATGACTTCTTCTAGACTATAGGGAAACTCGCCGTTGTACTTTTCTACCAGCGTATTCGCAGCTTTGTGAAGATTTCTTGCTCTTGCGTAGTAGCCAAGCCCAGTCCAATGATGAAGCACGTCGTCTTGAGAAGCCTTAGCCAAGTCGTGCACGGTGGGAAAAGACGCCATAAAGCGTTTAAAGTAGGGAATTACCGTGGTGACTTGAGTTTGCTGCAGCATTATTTCCGACACCCACACCTTATAAGGCGTAACGTCTTGTTGCCAAGGCAAATGCTTTCGCCCGTGTTTATCAAACCATGCGAGTGCTCGCTCTGCAAAGCTACCTGTATATTGTTGTTCTGTCATAATCGTCTGTATGGGCAGTTACTACCGCTTGGTCGTTTTCTACTTAGCGACCATTCATTAAAAAGCGCGCTATGGTAGCATGTAACTAGCCAGTTTATTGTTAAGGAGCACACGTGTCTGTGCAGCACCCTGTTTTATTTTTTCCCGGTACGCTCTGTGACGAGCGCGTATTTCTACCGCTTTGGCGCGAACTAAATATTGCACAACGTCGTTATGTACCGCTTCAATGGGCAGCATCGCTAGAAGAAATGCTGGCATTAAGTGAATATCGTATTCTTGATAACGAAAAAGTGCACCTTGTGGGTTATTCGATGGGCGGGTTTATAGCTGCATTAGTAGCACAGCGCAATCCTGCCAATATTGCTTCGCTAACCTTAATCGGTTACAACCCAGAAGGGTTATCAAAAGAAGAAATTGCAAAGCGTAAGCAGCTTACTACTATGCTTAAGCAAGGTAACTTTAAGCCCGACAACGACGCTTATCTTTCGCGATTTATCCACCCTTCCCGCTTAGCGGATGAAAACGTGGCTGGCGTTGTAAAATCGATGGCGCAGGATTTAGGTAAAACAACGTTACTCAACCACACGCTAGCAACCACACCACGAGAAAGTACCGTTAAAGCGCTCGCAAAGATCAATGCGTCAGTAACGTTTATTACTGCCCAGCAAGACGCCATTGCACCAGCAGAAACAATTAAGCAGCTAAAAAATGTACTACCCAAAGCGACGTTCCACACCATTAGTGACGCCGGGCATATGGTAGTACTTGAGAAAACTGACGCCGTAGCGTCTATTATTGCTAAACAAATTGGCGTATAAAATTACAGCATTTTTGCCACGATAGCGTTGCATAAGCCGTGGGTAAGTGGATAATGCGCCACCATAAAATTGGGTAAGAAAGGCATTGCAAATGAGGCAATTCAAAAGTCAGGCGGAAGCAGAAGCCGCTGGAGTATACGTAAGCAAGGTAAAAAGCTTCGTGAAACGCGAAGGTAGACTTACTAAAGCACAAGAAAAAGCGCTAGAAGATCACTGGCCAACCAAGGGCATTGACTACGCTGAAGCACCGTTATCGCTGTCAGAAATTTTTGGCCGAAGTGCGCCTGTTGTTGTAGAAATTGGCTTTGGTATGGGCAAGTCATTGGTTGAAATGGCCGCAAATGCACCTGAGAAAGACTTTATCGGCATTGAAGTTCACCGTCCAGGCGTTGGCGCATGCTTAGCTGAAGCAAGCGAACAAGGCGTCGAGAACTTGCGTGTAATGGACCATGATGCAGTAGAAGTGCTTAAGAATATGATCCCAGACGGTTCGTTGTCTCGCCTACAACTATTTTTCCCAGATCCTTGGCACAAGAAGCGTCACCACAAACGCCGTATTGTTCAACCTGAATTTGTTGAGCTGGTTCGCACCAAATTAGCTATTGGCGGTTGTTTTCATATGGCGACGGATTGGGAGCAATATGCTGAGCACATGTTAGACGTTATGATCAATGCCGACAGTTACACCAATACTGCAACTGACGGCGACTATGTACCTCGTCCAGACTACCGCCCAATTACCAAGTTTGAAACCCGTGGCCAAAAACTAGGTCATGGCGTTTGGGATCTAATTTTCGAGCGTACTAAGTAATGATTTTATCTCCTCAAAGCCAACTGTTAGAACGTAATATCGCGCTTTTCGACGAAGGTCAGTGGGCATTTATCAACCCTTCTGATGCGTATTTTCTGGACGGTCTTAAATCGCAAGAAGTCACGGTAATTCACCAGTATTTCGATATTTTTTCAGAGTGCGTAAGAGTCGTACCCTCGGTATCGTTTGATAGCCGAGATATTACGCGCACAGGTTTTGAGGTGACGCAAAAAGTCGGAAATCATACTCATATATTTACGCCTTTCGTTGCACTAGAGAAATCTCACACTGACGTGATGATTTTCTTACCCAAAGCAAAAACCCATTTTCAGATGCTATTGCGAATGGCAGCCAGCATGGTGGGCCAAAATGGTCGTATTCACGTGGTGGGTGAAAATAAGGGCGGTATAAAGAGTGCTGCTAAGTTGATGGACCAATACGGACCAACCCAAAAGGTTGATTCTGCTCGCCACTGCAGTCTTATTACCGTTTTAGTTGAAGAGCCACATCTTGCCTTTGAACCGGATGCATGGCTCGATATGAATACTTATCACGTTGAGGGCACGGCTTGGCAAGTGGCCTCTATGCCTGGCGTATTCAGCTACAAAGAACTGGATGCGGGAACTGAGCTTTTACTAGAAAAACTCTCAACGTCACTGAGTGGTGAAATTCTGGATTTCGCATGCGGCGCTGGCGTGATTGCCAGTTATATAATGCTTAAGTATCCGCATTTGAAGCTTCATCTTACTGATGTTAGCGCACTTGCAGTTTACTGTAGTGCACTCACCCTAGCAGACAACGGATTATCAGCAACACTCTATGCTGCAGATGGATTGCACGGTTTTACCCAAAAAGTACAGCATATTGTCACCAACCCGCCATTTCATACTGGCATTAAAACTGACTACACCATCACTAAGCGCTTTATTTCTGACGCTAAAGCAAGCTTAAGTCGTGGCGGCACTATGCAGATGGTGGCAAACCGATTCTTACCCTACCCAGGTTTGCTCGCTGAGCACTTCCAAACGGTCTATACCACAGCACAAACGTCGCAATTTTCTGTTTATCAAGCGGCTTTGTGATTAAAAAAACCATTAGCTTGTGCTAATTTAGCTTTTCTACCTGTTGCTCATGCCATTGCGTACTCCACGCAATGGCATACGGCGCTTTTTCCGTACACTATATTTAAGCATTACAAGTGCACTGCACGTTACGCTCTGGGGGATCACCTGTGAATATTGTATTTGCTATTTCAGAAGTTGAAGAATTGGTAAAAACCGGCGGCCTTGCAGACGTTGGAAAAGCACTCCCACTCGCGCTTGATACCTTGGGCGAAAGCATCACCATTGTTATGCCTTATTACCAAGTACTGGCTGAACAGTTGAACTTACCAACTGTAACCGAGCAACAAACCCTGTTTACTGAAGGTCAGGTGTACCATTTTGATATTCGCTACATGCAATGGCACGGCATTCCTATTTACTTTGTAGACTCGCCTGAATACTTTATGCGTGAAGGGCTATACGCCAACGCATTTGAGGCCTATGAAGACAATGGTGAGCGCTTTAGCTTTTTCAGTGGCGCCGTACTTCAAACGCTAAAAGCTATTGATAAAAAGCCTGACATTATTCACTGTCACGACTGGCATGCGGCCATGCTGCCGTTTTTACTTACCCACGACAAATCTGGGTATTTTGACGGTACTAAAACCATATTCACTATTCATAACGCGGCTTTTCAAGGCGTGCATAAGCTTGAGAGCATTCCCTTTCTTCGCCATCATCCAAACATTCTGGCGCAAGTGCACGGCGGTTACATCAATATGCTGCAAAGCGGAATTGAGTTTGCCACGAAAGTGACAACCGTAAGCCCTAACTATGCGAGCGAGTTACTTACTGACCTGGGTAGTCATGGCCTGCACGAGCGGCTTGTAAATCGTCAAGCCGACTTAAGCGGTATTCTTAACGGATGTGACTACACGCAGTGGAACCCCGAGACAGATACATTCCTACCTGAGAATTACAGTGTAGAGAATCTTCATCCAAAGACCGCATGTAAACGAGCATTACAGGAGAAGTCGGGATTACCTGAGAATGGCAACGTACCGCTTATTGGAATGGTGTGCCGGCTGACTGAACAAAAAGGCTTTGGCTACATACTGCCCATCTTGGACGATTTAATTAAGCACAATGTTCAAATGGTAATTGTGGGCACGGGCGACCCTAAAGTGTGTATGGACCTTGGCGAATTCGCTCAACAACACCCTGACCAATTCGCGTTTATAAATGGGTTTAGTTCCGAACATGCCCATTTGGTAGAAGCCGGCGCTGATTTCTTCCTAATGCCTTCTCAGTTTGAGCCGTGCGGATTGAACCAGATGTACAGCTTAGCTTATGGAACCATCCCCATCGTACGTTCGGTAGGCGGACTCAAAGACACGGTTATCGATTACAGCAACGATAGCGAAGGTACGGGTTTTGTGTTTGATGATCCTACGCCACATGCACTGCTATCTTGTATTCGTCGAGCTCTGCTGGCGTTCTACGAAGATGCCGGAAAATTCAGGGCGATGCAGCAACGTGGAATGCGAACGCGATTCACATGGGAAGCAGCGGCGAAGAATTACCAGCAACTATACGTTTCAAACCTCAACTAAAGGGCTTTGCGTACATTAATTATTGTTTATGGGCGTCTTCCTTTTTGCGCATTTTTGCGCCACTATGAATATATGGAAGACGCGAATGGACAATACGCAAAACGGATATGACGGATAAAGTAGTCAAGCTTACGATTAAAAGCCTTTTCATTTGGGTGGTAATGTCAATTACTACGTTTTCGCTTGCAGTGTTATCCAGTCTTGCCGTCTACACGCAAATTAAAACCTACCGTCATGAACTTGAGTCTAACGCACTCATGTTGGCCAAGTTGGTCGCAAGCAGCTCAGCTATGTATCTTTATGACGAAACGCCAGAGCGTATTGAACTTGCCCTAAGTAACCTTGCTGCCGCCGACCATGTTTTAAATGCCCATGTTTACAAAGCGCAAAGCGGTAACCTAGAGCCCCAGATTTTCGCCTCTTATAACAAGGAAGGCCAGTTATTGTTAGGAGGCAAGGAAAATCAACTGGCGTCCATGTTTATGACACCTCAATTGGCCGACAATGGTCAATACCTTGAATTAAGTGCAAAAGTCTTCGACACTGAGACGAACATTCAGTTGGGCTGGATATATTTACGAATTTCCTCAGAGAATTTTAACCAGCTTGTTGGAAAGTCGATTTGGCTTAATTTGGCAGTAGCCTTGGCGCTTTTGGCTATTAGCTTTTACTTTGCAGTGCGTATGCAACGTATTGTAACTGGCCCCGTTGAAGACATTGCTAACTTCTTGCAGCGTACTTCACGACAACGTGATTATTCAGCCCGTGCCAGCGGCTCCACTATTAGAGAACTCGATATCTTGGCTGACGCCGTGAATGTGATGCTGTTTCGCATGCAAGAGTACATGCAAAAGCAACGACAGGCGGAGGAGCAACATAGAAAGCTCAATGCCAGCTTAGAAGATATGGTAAGTCACCGAACCACCGCCCTTAAGGATGCAAACCAGGAACTTATTCAAACGTTAGAAAAGCTACATCAGTTTCAGCGTCAAATTGTACAGAATGAAAAGATGGCCTCGCTTGGTGATATGGTTGCGGGCGTTGCGCACGAGGTAAATACTCCGATAGGTTTAGGCGTTACTGCGTCGACAATGATGCTAGACAGGTTAGCGGTTATTCAAAAAGACTTTGAAAATAAAACGCTGAAAGCCAGTGCAATGAAACGCTTTTTGGATGAAAGTAACGAAAACCTCAACATAATTTACCGCAATTTGAACAGAGCTGCCGAACTTATTAGCAGTTTTAAGCAGGTTGCTGTAGATCAAACCTCAGAATCTAGTCGAAGTTTTTGCGTTGTACAGCTAGTTAATGAGATACTATTGTCATTGCAGCCTCGACTCAAAAAATTAAAACACAACATCAACGTAGATTGCGACCCTACCCTTAGCGTTGAAACGAAGGCTGGCCCAATAAATCAAATCTTGATTAATTTAATCATGAATTCGGTTATTCATGGGTTTGAAACCATGGATGAAGGCACAATTGATATTCGTGCCGAAATGGTGAGTAGCAATAAGCTCAAGCTTGTTTATACCGATAACGGAAAAGGCATTTCCCCAGAGATTCGCAAACGGATATTTGATCCCTTTGTCACCACGAAGCGTGGGCAAGGTGGTTCCGGATTGGGAATGCACTTGGTATACAACTTAGTAACGCAAGCCCTTAATGGTTCAATATCGATCACCAGTGAGGAAGGCAACGGCGTAGAATTTGTAATTATCTTCCCCGTTGTTAATGCGAAAACGTCAGAATAGTTGTATAAAGTATGAACTTTTCTTGATTTTTATTGGCTAACCCCAATACCTTAACAGTAAGAATATTCACAAGTTGCTTGCAATCAAGTACATGAATATTAAAATTTAACCAGTTAGTTGCTTAAATCGTATTTTAGAAAGAGTGTAGAACACCATGCAGACGCCAAATGTGTTAATTGTTGAAGATGAGGTGGTAACCCGTACCACGCTTAAGAGTTTATTTGAAGCGGAAGGGTATAATGTGTTTGAGGCCGAGAACGGTGATCAAATGCATGATTTCTTCGAGAATCACGCTATCAATTTGGTTATCATGGACATTAACCTACCGGGGAAAAATGGCCTTATCTTGGCACGTGAAGTACGTGACCGTAAAAACGTCGGGCTTATCTTCCTAACGGGTCGTGATAACGACGTTGACCGTATTCTAGGTCTTGAAATTGGCGCAGACGATTATCTGACTAAGCCTTTCAACCCTCGTGAATTGACTATTCGCGCGCGCAACTTACTGTCTCGTACTACAAACTCTTCAGAAGACGACGATTTACCAAGCCGTGTAAGCTTCAACGGTTGGACGCTTGACGGTGATAGCCGTTCACTGATTTCGCCTAGCGGGAAAGAGTTCCGTCTACCACGCAGTGAATTCCGCGCTCTTCACCTTTTCCTAAGCAATCCAGGTAAGATCCTTACCCGTGAGCAGCTAATTATGGAAATGACGGGGCGTGAACTTCGTCCGAATGACCGTACGGTTGACGTAACGATTCGTCGTATTCGTAAGCACTTCGAATCAGATCCTTCAGATGAAGAATTGATTGTAACCATTCACGGTGAAGGTTACCGTTTCTGCGGTCAGGTTGACGGCTAAGACGTTGCCTGAACGAGTTTTGAATTAATGAAAAGCCGCTACTGTGTAGCGGCTTTTTTATATGTAAACACTTTATCCCAGTGACGGCATAACTAAGCTATGCCGCGAATTGTCATTTGAGATATCGAGTGCTAAATGATCGACTTCGCACTGAGGATTAGTTGTCAGCAGCGCTAAAGCAAACTGAGTAGCGGTATTGCTTCTCTTCCAACAAGAATGCTTTATGTGTACTTGGGCTCCATGAATCATCGCCGCCTACGCCCATGTGGGCATGATCTATGTACACAAACACACAATCTTGAGGTGTTAAATCACAGGTGTGTTTTGCCTCGTCTAGCTGTGCTTGTCCATATTCGCTCACGTTAAAATAGAACTGTCCTTTTGCTTTCAGGCCGCTAACCTCAAGTTGTGTACAGCCACAGCGCAAGCCGTTGTCCGTTGGGAATATGTAGCACGTTTGCATCTCTTCTATAGGTAAGGTGTAGCGACCATAACGCACTGCCGCTTTTCTGTCAGGATAGTTCTCAAATGGCCCTAGTCCTTGCCAGGTAATCGACGTTGGCTTATTGGCTACGGGTACCGCCGTTTGCATACCAATACGCGGCATAGGCGGTAAACCATCATCCAAAAGCACTTCAACGTCTACCGATAGCTTGGCCTGTACATTTATGGTGTAAACCCACTTTGTTGCCGCTACCAGCTTTCCTGAATGGTGATAATCAAATAACGATGTTGTACGCACGTCTTGCGCGCCCTGCTCAACATTTACACTTGTGCAAGTGCGTGTCCACTTGCCAATTCCAGCACGACGCCAGCGTGACTCCCACGCATTCGGGTCGGGATTATCAACTTCGCTTACCCCGATGTCGTTATCTAGCGGCGCTCTAAAGAAGTTATCTTCTAGCGGCGCGCTAAGTATTTCCTCCGCGCCTTGAAGCCACGAGGTTAATAGCCCGCTTTCACTACTAAAACTAAATACGTTGTTTAGCGCATGTACCAGCAACATCCCATCCTGAGCTTCAATTGATAGCTCACTAGTACCGTTTGCTATGTCGTTATCATTAAGAGAAAACGACACAATTCCAAGCTTGTTGACTAGCGCTAACTGGGCGGTGTCCATGACATGCCCTGCATGAGCCCACGGGCTATCTTTTGCTAATACTACGTCAATATTTAAGTGATAGTCGGCACCCGCTTTGAATGTAATATCTGGGGCCAGGCTGAGCGTTTGTGTTTGTTGCGGGGCAATGTCGATTTCACATTCGCCCTTTGCCTCAGCAATCGGTTTTCCGTTTTCTAGCAATTGCCAACGTAACAACTCATTGTCTGTACGTCTAAATAGGTAATCACTGCTTACGGTAAGCTCAAACTTGTTGTCTTTCTCAACCAACGAAAAGCTTAAGTGCTGCTGACAATATTTAGCTTCTAATAAGTGCGGATGTGGCGTTCTGTCTGGAAATAACAGACCGTTTATACAGAATTGTCTGTCGTTTTCAGTATCGCCGAAGTCTCCGCCGTAAGCCCAGTAAGCTTCGCCGCTATTAGTGTGTTTTACTAATCCTTGATCAACCCAGTCCCAAATAAAGCCACCTTGAAGGCGAGGATAAGCCTTAAACGCTTTCCAGTATTCATCAAAGCTACCCAAGCTATTACCCATAGCATGCGCATATTCGCATAGAATAACGGGGCGGTTTTCCCCCGGCATCGACAACCATTTTTTAATGGCCCACTTAGGCACGGCATCGTCTTTAATGTCGGTATCAACCCGAGCGTACATTGGTGCAATAATGTCGGTAGCCGTTGTATCAGCGCCGCCGCCTTCGTACTGTACAGGGCGCGATGGGTCAAATGACTTTGCCCAGCCATACATTGCATCGTGTGTAGGGCCGTGACCAGACTCATTCCCTAACGACCAAATAATGATGCTGGGGTGGTTTTTGTCGCGCTCGACCATTTGCGTGAAGCGTGCCATGTAGGCGCCGGCCCATAGCGGGTCGCGAGAAAGCCTTCCCATTGGGAACATACCGTGGGTTTCGATGTTGGCTTCATCTACCACATAAAGCCCGTATTCATCACAAAGCTCATACCAACGAGGGTGATTTGGATAATGAGCGGTACGCACGGCATTGAAGTTGTTTTGCTTTAACAACTTAATGTCTTCAAGCATGTCATTTTCATTGATTGCATGCCCTTTCGTCTGATGGTGTTCGTGACGGTTAACCCCACGAATTAGCACGGCTTTACCATTTACCAATAACTGGCCGCTTTTCATTTCAATGTTTCTAAAGCCAACGTTATAGGCCTCAACATCAACGGCGTTGCCATTCTCATCAATAAGTGAGACTACGATGCGGTACAGATTCGGTGTTTCAGCAGTCCAGTGTTTAGGTTCATTCACATGAAGCGTTTGAAAAACTACATCATCCCAACCGCCCTTTTCATCAATACGTTTATTGTTAGTGCCGGTAATGACTGGCTCTGTGACAGCGTTATCGCCATCAAAAAGCTGGATGCCCACTTTGTAAGTAGAAGGCGCATTGATGGCGGTACGTACGGTTACTGTTGCGTCGCGATAGCATGCGTCAAGGCTTGGCGTAACAAACACGTCCTGAATGTGATGCTGAGGTTTGGTGACTAGATTTACGTCGCGGAAGATACCGCTAAGCCACCACATGTCCTGATCTTCTAAGTAGCTGCCGTCTGACCATCGGATCACCATTACCGCTAGTCGGTTTTCACCTTCGACCAAGTAGCCAGACAAATCGAATTCAGCCGGTAGTCGACTGTCTTGGGAATAGCCTACATACTCGCCGTTGCACCACAAGTGAAACGCGCTATTTACCCCTTCAAAGACAATATGATTGCGCTGTTTTAACTCATCCTTGGTAACGTTGAATGTCGTACGGTAGCAACCCGTTGGATTCTCGCTGGGTACCACTGGAGGGTTCACCGCAAAGGGATATTTAACGTTACAGTAAATTGGTTTGTCGTGACCTTGCAGCTGCCAATTAGAAGGCACCGCAATAGGCTGCCAATTAGCAGACTCGTCATCACTTAATGTTTTAGAAAGCAGGCTTTCAGGTACGTTTGCTGGAGCTTCAAATAAACGGAAATCCCACCGACCGTTTAAACTACGTTTTTGCGCGTTGGTATTGTGCAATGCGTCTTTTAGCGTTTTATATCCGTGATGTGGGCTGTGGGCATTGATACGATTCCTCTGAAATACAACCGGGTTTTGCCAATCGTTTTGAGCTACTACTTGCGCAACATTAAGCATGTCATATCCTTTACTTTTTCGTTAAGCGCAATATAGCTAACTTTCATTAAATCCTTTATGCTCTAATCTTTCAAATATTTATCCAAAACTATCATTTCACATTTATGCAACTTAGCTTTAGAGACATTGTAGACATAGGCCCTAAGTGCTTTGAACGCTTTATTGATAGTAGTAATGCGCCTGAAATCAGCGACATAGAGATTGAACTAGCAGGATGCTCTAACTTATCAGGTAACTATACGGTAGGTCGCGTTTCGCCTCCTAACCACACCTTGTTTTACAGCATTCATGGACAAGGAAAATTTCGTGTCCCATCAGGCGAGATGCAATTAGATGAAGGACAGCTAATTATTTTACCCGCTGGACAAAGTTTTGAAGTCACAATAGTCAGTGAGCAATGGGATATAATTTGGGTAAACTTGGCAGACTCCGAACGCTGGACACCATTTAATAAGCGAAGTGCTGTGATAGTGGATAATGCCATGCTGGAAGGCCTGCATTATGCAATGGAACTTTTGTATTTAGAGCGTGACGTCGAGAATCGAAATTCGGCGATGCAAGTTGTCTCTCGCCACCTGTACCGTATTATTGATGCGCCTTTGAGTGACGTACATACTCACGATGAGAAAGAACGACGCCAAGTAAGCAGACTACACAGTCTCTTTTCTGCGGTTGAAAAACAGCTTCAGTTTGATTGGGATATGGAAAGCTTAAGTGAGAAAGCGCATTATTCTGCCCCTCACCTTCACAGGCTGTGCTTACAAGTGTTTGGGCGCAGTCCCAAACAGCACGTTATCCATTTGCGTATGACACGAGCCAAAAGCTTATTACTAAGCACGCAGTGGCCCGTATCTTATATCGCCAGTTATGTAGGCTACGCAAATGTATTTACGTTCTCGAAACGCTTTAAGAAGTCGACCGGGCTGTCTCCTTCAGCGTTTCGAGAAAGCGTAAACTAGCTGCCTGCTATCTTCATTTGGTCAATAAGCACAGAACCGGTCTGTACACTACCGCGCACATCTTTTTCAGCGCCAATTGCCACAATGCCTTTAAACATATCTTTCAGATTGCCAGCAATAGTTACCTCGTGAACTGGGTATTGGATGATGCCATTTTCAACCCAGTATCCCGCTGCGCCGCGCGAGTAATCGCCCGTCACACCGTTAACGCCCTGCCCCATCAGTTCGGTTACGAACAAACCTGTGCCCATTTCTTTAAGCAGGTCGGCGTCGCTGTGACCCGTATCACCTACTAGCCAGTTATGAATACCACCGGCATGGCCATTCGAGCGGGTGTTTAGCTTACGCGACGAGTAAGTGGTATAAAGATATGTAGCCAATTTACCCGCATCGACAATGGTCATGTCAGAACATGCCACACCTTCGTTGTCGAAGCTTGAGCTTGCCAGACCGCCTTTAATAAACGGACGCTCTTCAATATTAAGCCATTCTGGGAAAACTTGTTTACCCAAGCTATCTAGCAAGAAGCTAGAGCGACGATAAAGGCTACCACCGCTAATAGCTCCGACATAATGACCAAACAAGCTAGATGCGATGTCACGGTGTAAAAGCACAGGCACGTTTGCGGTGTTGATTTTACGAGCCCCCAAACGGTCTACAGTAGCTTTAGCGGCATCAATACCCACTGCACTTGCCGATTGCAGCAAAGACGCTTTACGACTTACTGTGTAAGCGTAATCGCGCTGCATATCGTTATCTTGTGCGCCAATAACCATACAGCTTAGTGAATAACGGCTGCTAGGATAACCTGCATTGATACCGTGCGTGTTGCCGTAAACGCGCATACCTAGATTTGCGTTATACGACGCGCCATCTGAATTTGTAATGCGCGAGTCGTAATTCATTGCCGCCGTTTCGGCTTCAATAGCAGTTTTAATGGCCTTTTCAGTATCTAATTCTTCAGGGTGATACAGGTCTAAATCAGGGAACTCGGTAGCAATAAGGTCGGCATCGGCCAAACCTGTACAAGGATCTTCACTGGTATAGCGAGCAATATCGACGGCTTTTTCCACCGCGAGTGTTAGCGCCGCTTTGCTCAGATCTGCGGTAGACGCACTCCCCTTTCGCTTGCCTACGTATACGCTTATACCTAAGCCGCCGTCGTTGGTAAATTCAACGTTTTCAACTTCTTGCATACGTGAAGAAACGGCGATGCCCTGCACTTTAGACATGCTGGCTTCGGCTTGTGTTGCGCCTTTAGAAAGGGCTAATTTCAGTACATCATCTACGACATTTTGAATGTCGGCTAACTGCTGCTCAATTTGCATAGTAAGTTTCGCTGTCTTAATTCGACTGTGATAGTTACAATTTAGCTAAAGTGTAACACTAATGAGTTTGAAATGAGTGATCAGAAATACAATTCTCCTGAAGATCCTTACTTCGAAGATGCGCAAGCAGATGAGTTCGAAGAGGAAGAATTAATCAGTAAAACTGAGCTGAAGCGTCAAGCTAAAGAACTTCACAAGCTAGGTGAAACCTTGGTTAACCTAACCGATGCTCACATAGCGACGATCCCTATGGATGAAGAGCTTGCTGACGCCGTAGCTATTGCCCGCAAAGTGAATAAGAAAAAAGACGGTTACCGCCGTCAACTTCAGTTTATCGGCAAAGCTTTACGTCATAGAGATACCGCCCCTATTGAAGAGGCGTTGGCTAAAATTACACATCAGCATCAGGCGAGCAATGCGGCCTTTCATGCACTAGAAAAAGCCCGTGAAGCCGTGATTGAACAGGGCGACCCCGCTATTCAAAAGCTGATTGAAGCGCATCCTGAACTGGACCGCCAAAAGCTGCGCCAATTTCATCGCCAAGTTAAAAAAGAGCGTGAAAAAAATGCGCCGCCTAAAGCATTCAGAGAGCTGTTTCAGTATTTGAAAGACGTTATTCATGAGGATTAACGGTCTGCAATTAAAGTAATCTCAACATCACAGTTTCGTTCACCAGCCAAAGGGGGATAGTGTGAAAATATTTTCTAACCCTAACGCAACACTGAAAAGCAAGTACGGTCAGTATCAAATTGCTGTGCTTGGTAGCGTTGTTGGCGTGTCGGCTGAAGGTATTGCCGATGGTTCAGCCATTGAGCGTTACGCACGCGACATGATGGATGTGATTAACAGTTTTGGTGGGAATCACTGGGCATTTTTAGGTTTTTTGCATGGTTCTGCCCTTCTCACTAAAGCAGGTGAGACAGAACTGCAGCGTTCAATAGAGTGGCGTGCGAAGCACGGAATGGCGCTTGGCGCGCTAGTTATTGGCGATACCACGGTGCAGCCTATTGTAAGAGCGCAATTTCAGAGAATTTACGACAATGCAGGCCTTGAGCTAGGTATTTTTACCAACGAAGAAGATGCTATTGAGTGGTTGAATGAAAAAGGATTTGAAAGTTAGCCACTACTTATCCCAGTTCGCACACAAAAAAGGTTGGTGCCTAGGCC
>NZ_JBHNYX010000043.1:0-38860 GCF_054960505.1 Alteromonas sp. G4i13
AGAGCGCCTAGTGGACGCTCTTTCAATCATAACTTTAGGACAAAAAGCTCTGGGTAAACGCCTTTTCGTTGTTGCCTATAACTGCTCGTTTAAGAAGGCGTTAAAGTCTGCCTGAAATGCAGATTTCAGCCGCATACACTGTTGAGACTCGTCCTGCATAATTTCGACACCGCGTGCCATTCCTTGATAAGTCTCGCTAATTGGCGCGTAGAACGCATTGGCCATTTCTAAGTTTTCAGCCGAACAGGTTGTTGAAACAAATTCCGGCATTCTGCTTACATGGTAATCAGGCATTTTTGCTAGTAGCGCGTCTTTATTCTTACTAAGCCACTCATACAATAGCGTATGATCGTCTAAGTTACGTGCTACTCTCACCACCATATACATGGTATTTGCAGGCGTAATATCATCGGTAAGCGCTAAATCTAACATTTTAAAGACGGTTGCTTTGTCTTCAAAGTACATCGAATACACCAGCGTGCTTTTCACGTTTGGCAACTGTGCTTTTTTAAATGCCTCTACAATTGTATTAAACCATGTGCCCTGCTCGCCTTGTTCACTATTTCGCGTAGCAATTTCAATTGCTGTACCGGCAATACCGGAAGGAACACTGCTAGTATCTGCAAGGTACTGTTTCGCTATTTTAACGCTTTGTTCAACAAGTTGATCATTGTTCGAATGAGTACCCAGTAAGCTGTATATCTGGTTACGCAGGCGAATGACATCTGCGTTATCCTGCTCACTTTGAGACAAGGTTAGCTTGTTTAACAAAGGCATATAATTTTGATTTAGAAGCTTTGCATAGGCGGCTTTATTGTCTTCATTTACTAAATAACTAAACTCAGCTAACACGCCAACAGCCGCACGAATGACCGCAGGGTCATCATCTTTTGCCAAACTATTAAGCACCTTCATCACGCTGTCTACACCTACTTGATCTGCGTTTAACAGCGCCTGGTAGTTGTATAGCACATTTTTCTTTTCACGCTTATTTAGCGCGTCAATGTTATTTAGCAGTGCGTTTAGCTGAGCTGGTTCAATTGACCAACGGAAGTAACCTGTTGCATTGTCATTAGGGTATACCCAGTCTGCTTCAGCAAGCTGAGGTAAAACTGTGGTTTCTTTATCAATAAAAACCACTTCGTTTAGTATTTTTCCGTTTGATTGATAAGTCAGCTTTAATGGAACTGCCCATGTCTTATCCTCCACGGTCGCGCCAGCAAGGTGAAAACGGGACTGGGTTAATTTGCCATCTTTTGAAATATGAATAAGTGGGTAGCCCGGCTGTTCCAAGTAAGCTTTCATCATGGCGCTTAAGTTGAAATCAGACACTTCATCTAGGGCGCGCCACAAATCATCTGCTACGGTATTACCCCAAGCATGGGTATTCATGTAGTTTTGAACACCTTCACGAAACTTTTCTGTACCAATTAGCGATTCAATCATTTGTAAAATTGACTCACCTTTTGAGTAGTTCAAGCCCAACCCATCCATCACATCTGGCTGACTTTTCACTACCTTTTTAACAGGTTTCACCGTGGGACTAGCATCTGCACCAAATGCTCCCTCTTGTACTATGCGATCGGCGTAGTTCAACTCTGGATACAAGGTTTTCATGGTATGGCTTGCAGCCCAAGACGCAAACGCTTCGTTCAGCCATAGGTCATCCCACCACGCCATTGTTACCAAGTTGCCAAACCATTGGTGAGCAAGTTCATGCGCAATAACATTTAGCGGTCGTGAACGCTCTGTGACGCTTGGGTTATCTTCTAGCAGTAACAAACTATCGCGATAGGTAATTAAACCTACGTTTTCCATTGCACCGTGGGTAAAGTTGGGTACGGCAACAAAATCCATTTTTTTATAGGGGTACTTGATACCGAAAAAATCTTCTAGCGAGGCTAGGATTTCTGGGATGTGTTTGATAACAAATTTGGTTTTATCGGCATACCCTTTTGGAACGTATATTTTTCCTGGCACCGACAGCCCAGAAATTTCAGCACTATCAAAGGGCCCTACGGTATAGGCAATAAGATAAGTCGGCATGGGCTTAGTTTTTTCAAACACTACGGTTTTAATCCCGTTTTCCACTGTCACCTTTTCAACAGGTGTATTACCCACAATTTCCTGATGTTCGGGAGAACTGATGGTCATTTGATAAGGAATTTTGAAGTTTGGCTCATCAAAACTTGGAAACGCTTTTCGCGCATGCATATCTTCAAACTGGGTAAATATATAGTTGGTCTCTTCAAAACGTGACAGATACATGCCATCTGAAGACGTGTTCACTTTCCCTTCAAACGTAATCTCTAACGTATACTTCCCAGGCGCAATCTCATCTTGCGATTCGCCCCAATTGATGTCGTATTCTCCAATCGTAACATTTAGAGGAAAGCTGCTGCTTCCAGACACTAAACGTGCAGAAGTCACGGTCAAATCTTGCTGATAAAAGCCCACTTTCTTAGTTGGGGTTTTAACCGTTATATCAATATTCGTTTTTCCAGAATATGTAGGGTTGTCAGGGTCGATATTTAAGTGAATGTGTTGAAATGTGGGAGCGATTGTTGACGGTAAGCGGTATTCAACATCAGCAAGTGTCTTTTTCGCGGGTGATACGACTGCAGATGCAGTTTGCGCTTCTTGCGCCACTACTGCCGTTGTCGATAGCGATGTGAATGCAAAAACACTCGCTACCACACCAGCTAGTGTAGATAGTTGTTTCATTATGGTTTATCCATGTTGTGGGAAAATCCCTATATTCATCCATGGGTAAGAATAAATATCAAAAAGAGCCTTAGCAATCTAAAGCCCTTTTGGCATTGGTTCAAATTGTTACTATTCATGTCAACCGCAAGAATTGTGCATTTCAGCGTACATTGACTCTGGCGATATATCTTGTTTCTGCTTCGCTGCCTGCTGACAGCCAAATCGATTGAATAAGCCAGTAACTCTAGAAATGGTATCGTCGCAACTGCATTTGCATTTGCTTAACTTGCTGAACTAAGGCTTCACAGTTATCTACCACTTCTTTTGCATAGGTAGTATTGGCATTGCCCACCTGTTGAATACTGCTTACCCCTTTATTCACATCGTTAGCAACCTCTGTTTGTCCTTCAGCCATTGTGGCAGCGTCTCGGTTTAACGTTGTGATGCGTGCAACAGCGTCAAGCGCCTGCTTTAACGAATCGCCAGCATGTTTTGTGGTGTCCACGGTTTTATAGGCGGTTTCTTTATTTTGCTGCATTTTTTCAGAAGCCACGCGGCTACCTTGCTGAAGGCGTTCAATCATATTGCGAATTTCTTCCGTGGAAGACTGCGTTCTGCTTGCTAGCGAGCGGACTTCGTCAGCGACAACGGCAAAGCCACGTCCCTGCTCACCAGCGCGAGCCGCTTCAATAGCTGCATTGAGCGCAAGTAGATTCGTTTGCTCTGCGATATTCCTGATAACTTCCATTACACCGCTAATTTCTTCACTTGCCTGAGCCAACTCAGTGATAACCTGTACTGACGCGTCCACATCGCTTGCCTGAGACTGGATGTCTTTAATGGTTTGCGCCAGAACGCTTACGCTGTTTCGCGTATCTTGATCGGCAGCGTGTGCCGCTTCACTTGAACTGCGAATGGTTGACGACACAGTTTGTGCATTCTGCTGCATTAATGAAATGGCGTTATTAATTGACTCCGTTTCTCGGCTAAGTTGTGAAACGGTATCTTTGGATTGCAACGCTGTTGCATTTAACCTTTCTGACTTTGCTAGCATGTGGTCGGTGGCTTCGTCCACACTCTGCAACGTGTCTTGTAACTGGCTAAGAAGCCCATTAAACGCTCTTGCCATGGTGCCAAACTCGTCGCTTCTTGATGCCTGAAAACGGAACGTTAAATCTCCCTCACCAGAAGACAAGTTGTTTACTACCCCAATGAATTCTTCAAGTGGCTTGCCAACAATATACTTAACGAGCAACCAAATGGTGATCAAAATTCCCACGCTCGCCAATACGATTTTAAGTACAACAACCAACACAGAGCTTCGAACCATAGCCGATTTTTCTGACGTCGACGCCACTAATATAATATCGTACCCCCAAGGCGAAAACGGTACCACTTCTACAACCCAGTCATCATTAGGTTGAAGGGCGTCGGCCACCTGCCGATCATTCACATGTGCGGAATGCATGCGAATGTTACCTTTTGCATCACGAAGGGCAACAAAGCCTTCTTTTAGCACGTGACTTTGCTTAATGGCTTGCTCTAAAACGTTAAGGTCGGCTGAGTATCCCACATACCAGATGCCCACAACGTCACCGCTGCTGTTAAACATTGGCTCGTAACCTGTTAAATAAGGGCTACCCAAAATATCAACCGCACCGTAATACGCTTCCTGCTGATTAATCTTTTTGATCGCCTTGCCATCAGGGGCCAACTTAGTGCCAATCGCCCTCTCGCCATTTTTAATGACATTGGTACTCACGCGAATATAGTCGTCTCCTGTTTTACTAAAAAGCGTGGCTGTGCCTCCCATTACGCTTGTCAGGTTATCGACCAAATCGAATGTGTTGGCTTGCTCCGCATTGCCCAACCTTAGCTGCCGAGCCTGCGTATTTTTAACGGTAACAATATCGGTTTGATTAGGCTCACCGATTGCCTCACCTCGTTGTTTAAGCAACGCCATACTGCTTTTGACGCGTTCAAGCATGATAGAGTCAGTCACAGTAAGAATATTCACTAAACGATCGGCGGTGTTCTTCTTTTGCTCTTGAACAAGGGTTGAAACATTTGAGGAAGTGGTGATAACCGTTGCCACGGCAACAATTAAAGCGAACAAAGCGATAACAGCAGAAATAGAAAATAGAAACTTTCTTTGAATGGACATTTATCATCTCGATATGTAGACGTTTAATACAAAGCCATTCCGTTGCGCTTTCTAACCTCGGCCTTAAATTTTTTTACCAAACAGCACAACGGCTTGAGGCAGCAATCCCTTTATATTAATTTAGGCAAAAATTACGTAAGAGCAAATTATCCAAACGTTTATATTTTAAAAAAGTTGTCCAATTAACAACCGATTATCAGTCTGTGCTACTTCATGGTCACCTTTGTGCCAACAATTTTCAGTGCCGGTGCACCTCGAATTAAGGCATTCCTTGCAAACTGTCCGTGACAAGAAGGACATATTCCTTCTTCATGAGTAAAGTCCTCAACTATTCTCTCTTTAAAGCATTTAACCAACGCGCCTTTGCCGCCTTTTCGATATTTAAATAGCTGGAATTTGCACTTGGAGCAATAAATTTGCACGGTTCTGACCGGCCCTTTTGCATTAGGTTTTGCCATAATTTCTCTTTGTATGTTTTAGGATCCTTCAAATTTCACCTTTTGTCGAAATGCGACAAATTGTAAATCTCGGTTATACTTTCGTGAGGGCGCGTCGCCCTTGGGTACAAACCACTAGCATGCTTGCCTCGATGTTAGCGAGTTAAGAACGAAGGTAATATCAATGAAGATAGTTGCAGCCCTGTGCTTTTTAATGTCTGCGCCGATTTATGCCGGTACAGCCGTGATAATAAATGCCAACAACAATTCTGGGATCGATATCGATACCGTCAAGAAAATATATCTGGGAAAAGTAAAAGCATTTCCCGATGGAAGTCGCGCAATTCCCCTTACCTTCGAACAAGGTAATAATATCAGAGACGCTTTTAAAAATAATGTGCTTGGAAAATCTGAATCACAATACTCTGCATTCTGGTCGAAGCTTGTGTTTACTGGCAGAGGCACACCGCCTGAAATGATAGCAACTGAGGATGAGATGTTAAATCTTGTCGCGACCAACCCCAATACCATAGGTTTTGTGGATGAAGGTAAAGTTGATGGCACGGTAAAAGTTGTTGGTACATTTTAGGGCCTGCTGTTGTTTAATATTCAGCAAAGACCAACAAGCCCTGGTTATTTAATCTAGGAACAATTGGCGACGCCTTGTCTAGATGCGTCGCCCTTTTTAGGCCTCTAGCTTCAATCAGGAAGTGTCGAAAGATAGTTAATGTTTGCAAAAGCCATTATGACATCTTTGGCGAAGTCGACCCTAGGATGACGAAGCGCTCCCTTTTTCCACACTAAATAAACATCATTTTCTGGGCCTGGCTTGCCCAGCGCGACCAATTCGCCTTTTGCAATACCTTCTTTACATAAGTAGTCAGGCAAAACGGAATAACCAATTCCCGCTTTGATAATACTACTTATTGCTCTTATATCGGGGCAAACAGCCGCGACAGGCGACTCACAAGCGGCATTAAATACCTCCGAAAAGTATCGCCGAACAAGCGGCAACTGTTCATCATACGTCACTACTTTATGTTGGTTGAGTAGCGCTGCCGATATTTCTCTTTCTCCCAGCAACTTTCCCTGCACACGGTTCATCACTAAGATTAAGCGCTCTTTATCCAACTTCTGATATTCATACATCGCGTCAGTGGGCTCAGAGGCCGTAATGGCAAGCTCCGCTACATCGTTCTCCAACAAATGATAAATATTACTTTTGTTGCCGGTATGGATCACTAAATTCACTTTATCGGCCTGAAGCAAGTTAGCAAGTGCCGGACCTGCCACCAGACTGAGGTATTCCGCAGGTCCTGCAAGGTGTAAAGTGCCGTGATCGGTGGAAGCACGACTGCGAATAGAAGCCACTTTCTGCTCTAACGTATCAATGTGACTGGCTACTTGCAGCGCCAAGTCATCAGCGATAGCCGTTGGCTCAACGCCTCTCGCTTTTCTTATGAACAACTCTTTACCGACAATATTCTCCATAGCTTGTATGTGAGAAGTAACCGCTGGCTGAGACATATGAAGGCGAGCTGCAGCACGTGTAATGTTGCCGCTTCGATAAACTTCTACAAAGGTTTTTAACTGTGTTAAGTAAGACATAATCCCTACCCATCAGATTTTTGATGACTCATCACAATTTATCTGACTTCTCGATGTAAGCCAACCTCTCTAAGATACACGCACTTTCTAATGCGACAGGAGCTGCACATGAAATCAGCATCATCAATTTTATCGCTCGCCATTATTGCGGGTTTATCACAGTCGGCCTATGCGGCAGACGTTAAAGCTGCGAATACCAGTAAAGGCGAAATACTTGTACTACTTTCAAGTGAAAATGTAATGCAGCTTGCAGATGGCAAAACAGAGCCTACAGGCTATTACCTTAACGAGTTTGGGGTGCCGGCAAAAGCATTGGTAGACGCAGGCTACAAACTGGTATTGGCCACGCCAAAAGGCAATGCGCCATCTGTAGATAAAAAGTCAGTAATACCGCAATACTTTGATGGCGGCGAATCGCAAATGCGAGACATTCAAACGTTTGTAGCGTCAATAGAAGGCATTGATGACACGCTGTCATTGAGCGAAGTGATTGGACAAGGGCTAGAAGAGTTTGAAGGCGTATTCATTCCAGGCGGTCATGCACCGCTTATCGACCTGGCAAACAATCCTCAAGTGGGTGAAATTTTGTCTCACTTTCACAGTGAAGGAAAACCTACTGCCGCTATCTGCCATGGCCCAATCGCCTTACTTTCTGGGCAATCTAACCCGCAGGCATTTGAACTGGCATTGAAATCCGGTGAGCAAGCCTCATCTGAGAGTTGGATTTATGATGGCTACAAAATGACAATCTTCTCCACACCGGAAGAGGCCTATTTTGAAAGCACGTTAAACGACGCAACGTTATTGTACTACCCAGCAGACGCCATGGCGCAAGCGGGTGGCAAGATGGAATTCAAAGAAATGTGGGCGCCCAATGTAGTAGTAGACCGTGAGCTTATTACAGGCCAAAACCCGTTTTCTGATGAACTGTTAGCTGAAAAGCTTTTACAACAGTTAAATTCACAATCTAATTAAGGACAGGCAACACTATGCTTAATTTTACGTTTAAGAATCAAACCGAAATTTTGTTCGGCAAAGGGCAACTAAGTGAAGTGTCTTCACGTTTGCCGAAACAAGCAAAAGTCCTCTTCCTCTACGGTGGCGGCTCAATTAAGAAAAATGGTATTTACGATAAAGTAACGACTGCACTAGCAGGTGCTGAAATTATTGAATTTCAGGGTGTTGAACCAAACCCAGAATTTGAAACACTGATGAAAGCTGTGAATGTCGCCCGTGAAAATGACGTGAACTTCATTCTTGCGGTTGGCGGTGGAAGTGTTATTGATGGCGCGAAATTTGTAGCTGCTGCCGTTAACTTTGCAGGCGATCCGTGGGACATACTTGTTAAAGGTGCAGCATTTGAAAATCCATTACCTATTGGCGCAGTACTTACTTTACCTGCGACAGGGTCTGAGAGTAACGGTAACTCGGTAGTAAACAGAAAAGAAACGTCGCAAAAACGCGCGTTTTCTTCTGAAACAGTTCAGCCTGTTTTTGCCGTACTCGATCCTGAGTTCACCTATTCACTACCACCACGTCAAGTATCGAACGGCGTGGTTGATGCTTTTGTTCACGTGATTGAGCAATACCTTACCTACCCTGTAAACGCACCGCTTCAAGACCGCTTTGCAGAAGGAATTTTACAAACCTTAGTTCAAGAAGGCCCTAAAGCGTTAGCGACGCCTGAAGATTACGATGTGCGTGCAAACGTAATGTGGTCAGCAACAATGGCGCTTAACGGATTAATCGGCAAAGGTGTACCGCAAGACTGGGGCACTCATATGATAGGTCACGAACTTACTGCGTTACACGGTTTAGATCACGCCGTGACCCTAGCAATTGTTCTACCGTCGTTAATGTTCGTGCAGCGTGACAAAAAGCAGGAAAAAATTCTGCAGCTAGGTGAGCGCGTGTTTGGCATTCAGGAAAATGACAAAGAAAAGGCCATCGACTTAACCATAAAAGCGGTTCAGGACTTTTTTGAAACTATGCAGGTTAAAACCCGCCTGTCAGACCACAACATTGAAAAGTCTGCCATTGATGGACTAATCGAGAACCTTGAACGCAACGGCTTAACAGCGCTTGGCGAGCATGGTGACATCGACCTTGCTAAAGCCCGTGAAATTCTAACTCTTGCGGCATAACCCCTAGATTTTAAAGCACTCAGCCTTCGCTGAGTGCTTTTGTGTTTATTTAAAAAGAGAGAAATATGACTGCATTATTTGAACAATTTTCGTTAAAAGACGTGACGCTTCGCAATCGTATTGCTGTGCCTCCTATGTGCCAATACTCTGCAGAAGATGGGTTTACAAATCAGTGGCATGAAGCAAACTACCAGTCATTTGCCCGAGGCGGTGCTGGATTGGTTATCGTTGAGGCAACCGCCGTCTCGCCAGAAGGACGCATCACGCCAAATTGCTTAGGTATTTGGAAAGATGAACACGTTAGTGGCTTAAAAAATGTTGCTGATCGTATAAAAAGCCAAGGCGCTGTTGCTGGAATTCAAATTGCACATGCAGGGCGCAAAGCGAGTGCTAACCGCCCTTGGGAAGGTGATGACCACATTCAGCCAAGTGAAGAAAAAGGGTGGCAGCCTATTGGACCTTCGGCAGAAGCCTTTGGGGCACACTTACCTGTTACGCCTACAGAAATGACCAAAGCCGATATTGAGCGCGTTAAGAGTGACTTTGTGAAAGGTGCCCAGCGCGCGCTTGAAGCTGGATTCGAGTGGCTTGAACTGCATTTTGCCCACGGTTATTTGGCTCAAAGCTTTTTCTCGAAGCACGCCAATAAGCGTACCGACGAATACGGCGGTGATGCGCAAGGCCGTGGTCGATTCTTACTTGAAACACTGAGCGCAGTGCGCGCGGTTTGGCCTGAAAACCTACCGCTTACCGTACGCTTTGGCGTTATCGAATACGATGGTGATGACGAACAGACGTTGAGCGAGTCTATCGAACTTGTAAAACAGTTCAAAGAAATTGGTACTGATTTCGTTAGCGTTAGCGTTGGCTTTAACACGCCTGATGCGAATATTCCTTGGGGCCCGGCTTTCCTTGCTCCAATTGCTAAAAAGGTACGTGATGAAGCCGGGATCCCGGTTGCTACAGCGTGGGGAGTAGACACACCAGAGCTCGCCAACGATACCATTGAAAACCAACAACTTGACGTTGTTATGGTAGGTAGAATGCATCTTACTAACCCACACTGGTCTTACTTTGCAGCGAAAAAGCTAGGCGTTGAAAAACCATCTTGGGTAATGCCTGCACCATATGCACACTGGTTGGAGCGTTACGCACCATCAGACGAAAGGTAGTTATTGACTTTACGGGCAGCAGTGTTTTCGAGCACTGCTGTGTTTTTCCTCGTCTTTTGCCAATAACGTATAACGTTGCGTCTCTGCACTTGCTTTTTTCCAAGTTAGGTTTAAGGTTGCTATAAACCTCCTTCAAGATTTGGAAGAATGCAGGTTAAAGATTTTTTTTCCTCATCAGCAAAGCTTGCTGATCTAACGTCACTCCGAAGGCGCCGTGTCATTCAAATAAGCGCGGTAACAGGCTTCGGGCTTTTCGCTTCGTCTCTGGTCGCGAGAGGCATAACTTTTGATATCTTTTTACTGGGCTTGTTCTCATTAATCGTCACTGGCTCGCTCGCATACAAGTATTACGTTACCACCAGCAGTTACCTACTTTTAGGCGCTATGTCGTCAATGCTGTTTGCCCTATCCGCAACAGGTGCAGGCGTATTTGATATCGCCATGATTGGCTACCCTGGCGTCATCATATTTGCGGCTTTATTAGGTGGAATTGCCCTATTTGGCACCGTTTTATCTTTAGTGCTTCTACAGTGCATTACGCTTACGTGGTTGATAATGCACGATGTGGTAACACCAAACCCGCCTATTTTGAGCTGGTCTCATGTGCTTTTCATCATGGTTATTTACGTTATTACGGGCTTCAGCGTTTTTATTTTGATACAGGATATTCGTCGGCTTATGCAGTCACTGCAGCAAGAGGTGTCTAAAGTTGAGCAAAATAGAGCACATATCCAGCACTTAGCACATCACGATCCGCTCACAAACTTGCCAAATAGGATTTTGGGCGAGCGACTTTTCAACGAAAAGCTACGAGAGAGTGAAGAAAAAGGGCTTCAGCTCGCGCTGCTGTTCATAGACTTAGACAACTTTAAACCCGTGAATGACGCTCTTGGTCATGCTGCGGGCGATCGGTTTCTTCAAAAAATATCTCAAACCATCACCGACCACCTATCCACAAAGCAAAGTTTAATACGCTTCGGTGGCGATGAGTTTATTGTGTTGGCGCCAGAAATATCAGACAAATCTGAAATCGATGACTTATGTAAGAACTTAATTACGTGGTGTTCGAACGAATTCGAAGTGCTGCAAACCAAAGTGGTAGTATCGGGTTCAATTGGTGTAGCACAAGCGCCTTATGACGGAATTAAATTTAAACAGCTGTGCCGAAAAGCAGATATTGCAATGTACGAAGCGAAACGCAACGGTAGAAATAGATACGAATACTATGACGTTCGCTTTGACGAAGAAAACGATGAAAAATTCACACTTATTCAGCGTTTGCGCCCGGCCGTGCATGCCAATGAATTCGAGGTGTACTACCAACCGTTGATAGACCTTGCCTCTAACAAGGTTCAAGCAGTAGAGGCGCTTTTGAGATGGCCTCAGAAAGACGGATCAATGATATTCCCCGACAAGTTCATACCTTTAGCGGAAAGCAGTGGCTTGATCATCCCTCTTGGTGCGTGGGTGTTAAACCAAGCTTGTGAATTTTGCGCTAAACAGCATGAAAACGGTCATACTAATCTTACGGTTGCCGTAAACTTATCCTTCGCACAATTCAAAGATGGTACGCTCCCCGCTGTCGTTGAGCAGGCCTTACAAAATTCACAATTAGCACCGCAATTTTTAGAGCTGGAGCTAACTGAAACCATACTCGCGGATGAAAATGGCACCACTGGCGAACAGCTCGAAGCGATTAAATCGTTAGGCGTGCACTTTGCTATTGATGATTTTGGTACCGGTTACTCTAATTTAAATTATCTACAGACATTTAGCGCTCGCAAACTCAAAATAGACCGCATTTTTATCAACACCTTGGGCATTGGGGAAAACGACGCACCTTTAGTTGCAGCAATAATCAGTATTGCCGACAGCCTTGGCATGAAAGCGGTAGCTGAAGGTATTGAAAGTAAACCCGCTTTAGAAAAGCTAATAAAAATGGGATGTGACTTGGGGCAAGGCTATTATTGGAGCAAGCCACTCCCCGCGCCCGAGGTAGAACGATTCTTAAGTAATCATCCAACAAAGTAACCACTTAAACTAAGAAGTCGGAAATGTTTCGTTGTGAAGGCGCTGTTTTAGAAGCTGATGATATTTCAAACGGACGTTTTCATGCCGATGGCTTAACGCAGCATTGGCTTGCTGAAAAAATAACAATCTGCCTAAATCGAAAAACGCTAAAACCCGTGATACGTCACAAACTCTTCGTTGTCGGCGCGAGTTGAGCGAACCTCGTTTGCAGCGAACTCTGGGTCTGGATAGCCCAAGGCTATGCAAATCATAATGGCCTCATCATCAGGGATGTTAGCGTGCTTGTGTACTACATCGGACTGCATAATGCCCTGACCATTGATAACACAACCAAGCCCTAAGTCCCATGCAGCTAGCACAATGCCATACGCCAGCGACCCTAAACCAAACTGCGTGATCCCTGCTGGCTCTAAAGCCTTGTCATAGGTAAGCACCAAAGAAACGGGCGCATCAAACTGCCTAAAGCCGCGCATCATCCAATCCATACGCTTTTCCTTGTCTTCTCGGGTTATTCCCATTACGTCAAACAGCTGTATGGCTACATCAATTTGACGCTGACGGTGAATCCCCTCGTAATCCTCTTTGTATGGAAAGTCTCGAACGTGCGGTTTACCTTCAAGTGTATTTTTGGTGTTGCCTTCACGAATTTTATCAAGCACGTCGCCTGTTACTGCATGAATTTTCCAGGTTTGCGTGTTATAGGACGATGGCGCCCACTTCGCTGTGTTGATAATCGCGTCTACTGTTTCCTTAGTAACAGGCTGTTTAGTGAACCCTCTAACACTCTTTCTTGATGCTGCAAACTCGGCAAAATTCATACACTTCCTTAAACGCGGTAATTGAACTTGTTAAGTTAGAGTAAACACGACGAGTTTGCTCTTCAATAGGTGGCAAACCCAATTCAGATTGTTTGTTTTTATAGATATATATAGAAGTTTGTAAACCCTTTCATTTAGCAGTGCGTAGCAAAAGCATGTCATGAGTCAGGCACACATGATGTTTATGGAAGTTTGGCTTTCAAAAGAAGCATACGAAAGGAGTTTTATAATGGCTAAGAAACCGCAATTAACCACGTCGGCAGGCGCCCCCGTAGTAAGTAACGAAACCACTAAAACAGCAGGAGAGCGCGGCCCCGCCCTCTTACAAGATTATCAACTAATCGAAAAGTTAGCGCATCAAAACCGCGAACGAATTCCAGAACGTGTCGTTCACGCGAAAGGCTGGGGTGCACAGGGCACATTTACGGTCACGCACGACATTACCGATTACACATGCGCTGACTTATTCTCAGAAGTGGGCAAACAAACTGAAGTATTAAGCCGGTGGTCTACGGTAGCAGGAGAATCAGGCGCAGCTGATACCGAGCGTGACGTGCGAGGCTTTAGCTTGAAGTTTTACACACAACAAGGCAACTGGGATATGGTAGGTAATAATACTCCTATCTTCTTCATTCGCGATGGATACAAGTTCCCTGACTTCATTCGTACGCAAAAACGTCATCCGAAAACTAACCTGCGCTCACCAGAAGCCATGTTCGACTTTTGGGCTGCACAGCCAGAAAGCGTGCATCAAGTTACCATTTTAATGTCGGACCGTGGTATTCCGGTGTCACCTATGCACATGAACGGCTATGGCAGCCACACTTTCAGCATGTGGAATAAAGAAGGCAAGCGTCATTGGGTGAAGTTCCATTTCAAAACTCAACAAGGCATTAAAAACTACACCAATGAAACGTCTGAAAAAATCATTGGAAGCACTCGGGAAAAGTATCAGGAAGAGCTATATAACGCCATTGAAGAAGGCAATTTCCCAAAGTGGACAATGTACATTCAGGCCATGCCAGAAGAGGAAGCAGGACAACAAAGCTATAACCCGTTCGACCTAACCAAGGTGTGGCCGCACGATGACTATCCGCTTATTGAAGTTGGCGAACTGGAAATGAACAGAAATCCAGAAAACTACTTTCAAATGATAGAAAACGTAGCATTCAGTCCGTCAAATGTTGTCCCTGGTATTGGCTTTAGCCCTGACAAAATGCTTCAGGCTCGCATATTTTCTTATGCTGATGCACATCGCTATCGTTTGGGCACACACTATGAAGCACTCCCCGCTAACGCGCCGAAAAATAGCAAGGTAAACCACTATCACAAAGACGGCGCGATGCGCTTCTTTACCAATGATTTTGGTAACCCTGACGCCTACTATGAGCCCAATCAATACGAAGGTCCGGTGGCTGACTTTTCAGTGAAAGAGCCCCCGCTTCGCATTGATGGAGACGCTGATAGATATCATCAAGATGAAACAGATGTGGATTACGTGCAGCCGCGAAAACTGTATGAGATGTTTTCTGATGATCAAAAAGAACGGCTGTATAAAAACTACGCTGCTGCAATGGGCCCGTGCTCAGATAGCGTAAAAGAGCGTTGGTACGCCGTGCTAGAAAAGGTACATCCAGACTACGCCGCAGGCGTACGAAATGCGGTAGAAAGCTTAGATACCGACGTAAATACGGTACCGATTACTGAAAATACCCCTATCGAAGATAGCTAAACGCTATTGTTGTAAGGTATCGCGGCCCAGCAGTTTTCTCTTACTGGAATCTGCTGGGCTCCACAATTTAACAAACATGGCATATTTTTAATACTTGCCTAAAACACATCTAACTGATGATAAAGAGACTTCTGTCATCAAAATATGCTCATTGAACTTTAGAACAAAACTTGTCGAGTAAGTTTGCGAGATTGAAAATTGTGGCTTACGTTTAATGTATCTAAACGTTTATAGCGCTATGTATGTCGTTATTTAAGAAGTCAAAAACAGAACAATCCACCTCTCGCCAAGCTCCATGGAAAATAGCCATAATCGATGATGAAGAAGGCGTACATGAGGTCACTAAACTCACTCTGCGGAAATTTAATTTCGAAAAACGCGGGGTTGAATTTCTATCAGCTCACAGTGGCGCTGAAGGCCTAGCACTTTTCAAAGCAAATCCAGACATCGCTCTCGCTTTCGTTGATGTGGTGATGGAAACTGACGATGCGGGTTTGAATTTGGTTGATGCCATTCGCAACGAGCTCAATAACCATACCGCCCGCCTTATTCTGCGAACAGGTCAACCTGGTCAGGCGCCGGAAGAAGAGGTAATCAGGCGTTACGACATAAACGACTACAAAGCCAAAACTGAATTATCATCGCTTAAACTTAAGTCTTGTGTGTACACAGCAATAAGGTCATATCGGGATATTCAGACTATTGAGCAAGGTAAGCGCGGTATGGAAGACGTTTTAAAATCCTCGTCTTCCGTTTTAGCAAGCCAGTCTTTAGCCCAATTTGGCACCGCAGTGTTGAAACAGACACTTACACTGCTTAACCTAAACAACTCTGTACTCTACTTGTCTACTCAGCACACCGACTTATATGGCGATACGACCATGACGGTGCTAGGTGCCAGCGGCGACCTAGTTGGATTATGCGAACCTGGAATTTCTAGCCGAATTCCTGAAACCATCGAAGAAGAAATCAAACAAGTCTTAGAAAGCAAAAGTCACTATCAGTCTAAAGATTTATTCATCGGCTACTACCCTACTGGAGAAGATAGCCACAACATCTTGTATGTTAAATTAGATCATCCACTGGATGCTCTGCAGCGCAAGACCTTAGAGATGTTTGCCTCTAATGTGGCGGTAATATTCCAAAATCTCACGCAAAAAGAAGACATACAAAAAACCCAAAAAGAACTCATTATGGTGCTTAGCGACGCAATCGAAATGCGGAGTAAAGAGACCGGTGGCCATGTGAGAAGGGTCATTCTTATGACCGAATTTCTCTCTGAAAAGCTTCACATGAGCCGAGAGTTTATTGAGACCATACGGTATTCAGCCGCACTTCATGACGTGGGTAAAATTAGCATTCCTGAAACTATTTTACATAAGCCGGGCAAACTCGACCCAGAAGAATGGGAGATCATGAAGACCCATGCACAAAAAGGCTACGAGCTACTTGCGGGATCTGATCGCATCGTTGCTAAAATGGGCGCCATCATTGCGAAAACGCATCATGAGCGGTGGGATGGTCAAGGTTACCCTGAAGGTTTAGCTGGAGACGACATTCCCGTGGAGGGTCGTATTATGGCAATTGTCGACGTTGTCGACGCATTGCTATCTAAGCGCTGCTATAAACCGGCATGGAGTCCTGAGGAAGTAAAAGCCTATCTTCATGAGAATTCCGGGAAACAATTCGATCCGCTAATCACCCACATTATGATAGAGCACTTCGACAGGATCCTTGAAATCCGAGCCACAGAACCGGACGAAGATGAATGAAAGAATCGCTAGAACTAATCTTATTACGCGTTAGCCAAAGCGCAGATATTGATAAAGGTGAATTAGACGTTGCTTCTAGACTTATTATCAACTCGGTGTGTGAGGGTTTGCAAATTACTCGAGCTGGCATTTGGTTGTATGATGAAATGCAAACACTGGTACAGTGCACATTGCTCATTGATAAGGGTAATGACCTGGACCACGAAAGCTTAGTACTTACCCGAAAAGACTTTCCTCATTATTTCGAGGCGCTAGATTCAGAGAGAACCATTGCGGCCCACGACGCATTAACAGATGTTGCAACATTCGAATTTGCAGAAGTGTATTTAACGCCGCTTGGGATTAGCTCTATGCTTGATGTCCCTATTCGCCACCGCGGCAAAATGATTGGGATAATTTGCTGTGAACATCAAGGCAAAGCCCGTGAATGGCATGCCGATGAAGTTGTATTTGCGGCGTCACTGGCAGACCTTTACGGGCGTGCAGTGAGTGCAAATGAGCGCGCAGATTACGAGCAGAGGCTAATTGAGGCCAACCAAACCCTTGAGCAAAAAGTAATAGACCGCACGGCTGAACTTGAGGCCGCACAAGAAAAGCTCGTCGAGTCAGAAAAAATGGCGGCGTTAGGAAATCTAGTCGCAGGCATTGCTCACGAAGTAAATACGCCGTTAGGCATTGCACTTACCTCCGTCAGTAACTGCAAAGAAGAACTAAAAGACATCTATCGAGACTTCGAAAACGATGAATTAACCGAGCAGGGTTTTAAAGACTTTGAAGCTATTTGCTCTGAAGGACTAAACTTGGCTGAAACAAGCCTGATGCGGGCAGCGAATTTAGTACAAGACTTTAAGCGCACTTCTGCAGACCAAACGTCGTTAGAAATAGAAGAAATTGCATTAGACGAATATATCCCTAGAGTCTGTAACCCTTTAAAGCCCATGCTTCGCAAAGAACAAGTCGAGCTTAGTATAGACGTTACGCCCAATTTAGTAATAACCACCTGCCCCGGTATTATTGCCCAATTGCTAACAAATTTAATATCGAATGCTCAGCGTCACGCTTTTGGTCCATCGGTAAATAACGACGTAAATAGAGTGAGTGTGAGCTGCAGTAAAAATGCCAAAGGCATTGTGATTAGCGTACAAGACAATGGCAAAGGTATACCAGAGGCACTTCACAAGAAGGTATTCGAGCCATTTTACACCACGGCTCGTGATAAAGGCGGTACAGGGCTGGGCCTAAATATTTTATACAACTTAGTACGACAAAAATTTAACGGTGAGATTGACTTAACATCAACCCCAGGAGAGGGTACGAAAGTAACCGTGTGTATTCCGGTTGAAGCCTAGCGTGCCTCTCATTTTCCACTACCTATACCCTGCGTTATAAATTCCCTGTGCAGCGCGCGACATTATTAAAATGTCGCCCTCACGACAGACCTGAAATCAAAGGCTGGGCAAGCTAAATACAAAAACATAACAAGGCATGTAGAAATGCAACTTTCACAATGGCGAAGTTCCGGCCACTTTTTAAACGTCGACGGTCAGCAAGTTTTTTATAAAACAGAAGGCACGGGACCAGTACTATTACTCATTCACGGATACCCCACCGCAAGTTTTGATTGGACTAAAATATGGCCAGCACTTACAAACAAGTATCAATGCGTGACGCTCGATATGCCGGGGTTTGGTTTTAGCGATAAGTCACCAAAAAAATACTTAATTAAAGAACAAGCAGACACGATAAGTGAGGTAATAAGGCATTTAGGTATTACAAGTGCCCATGTTCTATCTCATGATTACGGTGATACGGTTGCGCAAGAAATGATGGCGCAGCAACTGGAAAACAACCTTGCCTTTAACATCGAATCGCTGCACTTACTTAACGGTGGCCTTTTTCCTGAGACACATCGTGCTCTGCCCATTCAAAAGCTGCTGCTCTCTCCAATTGGTGGTCTACTCATTCGCTTTTTAAACAAAAATGCAATTCGAAAAAGCATGCACAACATATTTGGTCCAAACACACCTCCTTCAGATCAAGACATCAATGATTTTTGGATACTTATCAGTACAAATAATGGTCACAAACACATGCACTTGCTTTTGGACTATATGAAGCAGCGTAAACTATACCGAGAGCGCTGGGTAAGTGCACTGCAAAATGCCAATGCCCCTCTTCGACTAACCGCAGGTATGGCTGATCCAATCTCTGGCGCGCATATGGTGGCGCGGTACAAACAACTCATTCCTAATGCAGACGTAATTGAGCTCGATCAAATTGGGCACTATCCGCAAATTGAAAGTGCTGAAGCCGTGGTGAAATCTATAACAAGCTTTTTAGGTCGCTACGCTAACTAAACGTGAAACTTTGTCTTGATACGGCACGCGACAGGGGTAATATAAAGCTTCACTGATTTAACTTAGACTCCCAACCAACGTTTATGGACGCTTCAACCAACAACGAAATTATACCTGCCGCTAGCTTTAAGCAGATTGATATTGGTTTCGTGACCCCTGCTGCTTCCATAAAACGGTTTGTACAATGCATATGGGTGATTGATAACCCAGAAGGCTCAGCTACAACGCTAAACGAAAAGTTTTATCCCGATGCAGGTGCTAGTTTGACTTTTTATCTCGATCAAACTAACTGTGAAGCACAATTGTTTTACCATACTCAGGTCTGCGCCATGCCGTGGGAACTGGCTTGCAGACAAATAAGTGTAAGATTTAGGCCCGGTGCCTTGAAATACTTGTTCGGTTTAACCTTTAATGACAGTAAAAACCAACAAATCGACATCGCGTTGGCTATGGTTAAGCAGCGTGATTCCTATCAACGACTACAAGCCTATCTTATTGGAAAAACTATTAGACAGCAGTGCTTAGCAATACAGCACTGGTTGATTGAGCTAGCAGAAAATACTGATGGAGCCTTTCAGAAATGGGAGCGCATGCTTTATCAGTCGATGAATTTACTGGTGCCCCCACAACATCTTGCCGATCAGTTCGGCGTCAGCCGAAGAACGCTGGAGCGCCAATTTCGCACTAACTTTGGTTTCTCGCCAAACAAACTGTATCAATTTGCTCAAATACGCCATGCTCGATCGTTATTAACCTCAAATTCTGAAGCGCTGAGCCACGTCGCATTGGCATGTGGTTACTTCGACCAAGCGCACTTTACGCATTCGTTTAGTGATTTCGCGCTGGAAACGCCCCTTCAGTATAGAAAGCGAAAGTTGTCGCAAATTTACAATTAAGCGTTTTGCTTAGACTTTATAGTTCTCCGCAGTTTTAAGGAGATCACTATGAAAAAACGTATTACACAATCTGAGCTATATTCTGAATATCCCCATATTCTTGAGCACCTCACAGGCTTGGTTAAGCCTTCAGTCAAAAGTACTTTAAGTCATAAACTCATACATTTAGTTAAGCTTCGTGCGTCACAAATTAATCAGTGCGGCTTCTGCCAACACATGCACGCCGAAGAAGCGAGAGAGTCTGATGAAAATCAGTCAAGGCTTGATGTATTGTCTGCATGGAGAGAGCTAGATTGTTTCAGTTTTGAAGAGAGAACAGCATTAGCGTGGACGGAAGCGTTAACGCTTATCCACTCTTCCACTATTACTGAAGAAATGTATAACAGTGTAGAAAGCACGTTCGGAAAAGAAGGGCTGATAGAACTCACGTCTATTATTCTGCAAATTAATAGCTGGAACCGTATTTCAGTAAGCCTTCAGTTTCAACCTTCTATTTAGTAGTAAGGAAGACGTGAAAATGACTATCATGAAACAAGTACAAAATAACAAATTGGGTGTAGCCGCCTGCTTGTGCTTTTTTTGGGGAAGTACCCTTTTCTTGCCAGCCTTCAGCAAATTTGCAACCGCTGGAGTATGGTTATTTATGGCGGGTTCGTTATTAATGCTTTTCGATACGTTAAATGCACGTAACGATTAGAAATATCGAGCACCCGTGTGGGTGCCCTTTCTCATTATCTATTTTTCTCTAATAGCCTTAAGAATCTAATCCGGCAAACCAATCCAAGGTAGTTTGCCATAACGGTTCAGCACTCTTTCTAAAATATCCCATATGGCCAACAGCGCCAGATAACGCATTGGGATGTAAATCGACACGAGTAACAGGGGCATTTGCATAAAACTTAACAAACGCGTCGCGTGATTGAGGTAAGGCCCAAAGGTCATCTAGTGCATTTACCGCTACTATTGGCGTTTTAACTGCCTCGTAAAGCTTCTCAATTCCAAACATCTTAGGGTCATCAAAGAAATAATGGGGAAAGCGACACCAATGCCTCCATTGACTAAACACATTTCGAGGTAAGTCCTCACCCATTCCTAATACTCGCCATGCGCAATACCCTTTCCACCACGTTAAAATTGGTAAAACAACATTCCACATTGTAAGCACTTTCAGCTTTTCTGATAAAGGCATGTACCCGTGCCACCCTGCGCCTGTTCCATAAACATAAAAGCCAGATATTTTATGGTGATTGGGTAGTAGCCCAAAGGCATGACCACCGTAAGAGTGACCCACAATATAAAGAGGAACGCCATCCTGACTTACGCTTTCAACAACCGCAGCCAAATCTTGCTTGCCCCAATCCAATAGGTTCATCCTGAAGCCTTTCAACGTTGCGGGTTTAGACTCTCCTATCCCACGATAGTCAAACGTAATAGTTTCGAAACCTCGCTCACTGGCAAATAATGCAAACCGACGATAAAACCCCTGAGGTACGCCTGTTGCTCCGGCAATTATAATCCGTCCTTTGAAATCACCTTCTGACAGATATTTATACCCTTTTAGGCGGTAGTTATCGCTTGTAATAAATTCAATTGCTTCCATATCCCACCAAATTATAACGAGTGTCTTAATTATTTTTCGATGCTACTCTATAACAAGTGTTATAACAAGCGAGAATTGTATGAGCAAAAGTTCAGCTGAGGGCCGCCAAAGGGTAATAGAAACTGCGGCATCTATTTTATCAACGAGAGGGTTGAAAGGTGTGAGTATTAGAGAGGTGGCGAAGCTAGCCAACGCCCCCCTTGGTTCAACTTATCATCACTTTCCCGATGGTAAAGTTCAAATTATTACTGAAGCAATAGAGTGGGCTGGGGAAAAAGCCGCAGAGAGACTAAAAGGCTGTTTAGATAAAGATAATCAAAACGGACTCCAAACCTTTCTACATCAGTGGCGAGAGCGACTCCACCGTTCCAACTTTCAACAAGGGTGTCCTATTGTCGCCGCAGCCATTGAAGCATCTCAAGACGAACACGAAGAACAAATCAAGTTAGCTATTTCCCGTATTTTTAAGCGCTGGCAATCAATACTTGCAGATCATTTCATTTCTCACGGGCGAACTGTTGTGCTTTCGAATTCAATGGCGCTTACGGTAATTTCGTGTTTAGAAGGCGCGGTAATTCTTTCTCGTGGATATCAAACAATTGAGCCCTTCGATGCAATAATTGACACGCTTTCGTTGTTGGTTGATCAAGGAAAAGAAGATTCTGAATAATCGCCTTGGATGAAAGTTGATGCATGGGTGCCATAAAGTGAACGTCGCCCCCGCCTGCTATTGTTTATAGCCCGAGAGAGTCCGAACGGTTCGATTCAGTTCGTTGATTTGTTGGTAAATATGTTTAGATAGAAAACGCTTGAGAGTTAAGCTAATAGTGGGGTAGAGCCGAAATTTAGAACTAGGGGTATCGCTGAGAGCGAGGAAGAAGTTGGTCGGTGTGAGAGGATTTGAACCTCCGACCCCTGACACCCCATGACAGTGCGCTACCAGGCTGCGCTACACACCGACCGAAAGAGCCGACAAGTCTACTCAATTTCAACGACTTTGCAATGTAAAAAAACCAAATAACCGCCTAAACGATTATTTGGTAATCAAAACACATCTAAAACGAAGCTTATTACAAGTCGTCTGCACTTACATCTTTGATTTCTGGCCATTCTTCATTCGCCTCATCTATATGAGTAGGAATGTTCTTGGCCCATGCTTTGTATACACTTTCGTCTTTATTCACATAAAGTACGCCATCAACAATTTCAAACGCTTTGCCGTTTATTTCAAATTTCTTACCAAACGTTGCGCCGTAGGCACAAAAGCCGCCGTACGCTGGTGCGTATTTGTCTGGGTTGCTTACAAACATGTCTCTATTTTTCTGCGATGAAAATCGGTAAATAGCGTCGTTGTGGACAGCCGTTATAGTCGCTTTACCCAGCACTGGCTTACCTTCAGTAAAATAAGCTACAGCGTCGTGCCCGGCTAAAATAATTCCGTTTTCGTCGGTTTCAGTATCAACGCCAGCGAATACCGCGCCACTAGCAATTAGTGAAACTGCAAATAAACTACCTTTTAAGAATACTCTCATGCTATTTCTTCTCCACATTGGTGTTTCGAGTGTTTTCACACTATCTCTGTATAAGTTCGAAGAATATGGTACGTACTTCGGTCTTATACAAACATGCTCCAAACGCTTAAATACTTGTCCAAAACACCATGAAAAATTTAGAAAGCCTTTTTGACCAACTTCAAATAACCACCAATGTATTTCACAACGGACAATATTGCGGTAACTGGCAAATTGACACTTCTGGCACCGGCTTTATTAATTTTCACGCCGTAACTCACGGTCAATGCTACTTACACCGTAACGACGACGGCCCAGTTCTGTTAGAAAAAGGCGACATGGTTTTACTGCCTGTTGATAGCCCACACCTTTTAAGCCCTACAAAAACTCACACTTACAAAAATGTTAGCGCAAGCTCTATTCCTGTTAGCGAGAAACTAGGAGCTGAAGGCCCGGTGCTACTTTGCGGTTACTTCGAGTATCAGCACCCTTTAATGAGAGTAATAACAAAAGAACTGCCAGAATTTTGGATAATTAAAAAAGCATCAAAAGAAAGTAGAGTGCTACATGAAAGTCTGCAGTTACTTATCAGCGCGTCGTTAGAAGTGTCGGACTCAACCTTCACTTCGTCGGTTCTGCTAAACAAAATCGCTGAGGTTGTATTCCTTTTGATTGTGAAGCATTTAATGAGCAAGTACTCATCAACCTTAGGGGCTCTACTGCATCCGGCCATAGCAAATAGCCTTCAAGCGCTGCATAACGCGCCTGAACAACATTGGAACGTAGAAATGCTGGCGAGTATTGCGAATATGTCTAAATCTAACTACGCAGCAAAGTTCAAAGCCTGTGCAGGCGTAACTCCAATTAAATACCTAACGCAATGGCGCCTGCGTTGTGCCTGCACAGAAATAATCCAAAGCAACAAGCCGTTAATTACCATTGCAAATCAATATGGTTACGAAACGGAAGCTTCTTTTTCAAAGGCTTTTAAAAGAGAGATTGGCGTATCTCCTTCACAAAAGCGCGTTCAAGCTAGGCCAGCGTAACGTAACACACCCCAGTTACTACCAGTGCAACTAACACGTTTAGCACCACTCCCTCTCTGGCCATAGTTTTTATGTCGAACTTTTCCGTTGAGTATGCAATGGCGTTAGGCGCTGTAGCTACTGGCAGCATAAAAGCGCAACTTGCGCTAATTGCCGCGGGGATCATCAACAACTTAGGATCTACGCCCACAGCCATACCCGCGGCCGCTAGAATTGGCATTAGTAGTGTAGATGTTGCCGTGTTAGAGGTAATTTCCGTCAAGAAGGTAACGAACAAGCAAATTCCAAGTACCAACAGAAGAACAGGAAGCGTAGAAAGTCCCGTTAACCATGTTCCCATAAGAACACTTAAGCCCGATGACATAAATGCTTTGGCAATACAAATACCGCCAGCAAACAATAACAACATGCCCCACGGAATATCGTTTGCGGTTTTCCAATCAAGCAGTTTGTCGTTGTTTCCTTTTTCGTCTACTTCACCATTATCGTTTCCGCTGTTTGTAAAGAACATAGCCGCAACACCCGCTACGGCAATAGTACTGTCACTTATTGTGCTTATGCCTATCCAAGCAGTCCAAAAAGGTCTGAAAATCCAAGCTAAAGCGACAGTGCCAAAAATAGCAAGAACACGCTTCTCGGCTTTTGTCCACGTGCCTGGGACAGGTAAATCGATGTTCCCCACTTGTTTAATACCGCGCGCTAACCATAAAGCCATAATCGGTACGCCTAAAATCACGATTGGTACACCTGTTTTCATCCAGTCGATAAAGCTGTATTCAATACCTTGGGTTTCTTCATACACGCTCATAAAGATAATATTAGGTGGCGTCCCAATCGGTGTCCCTACCCCACCTAAGCTTGCTGAATAAGCAATACCAAGTATAAGCGCCACGCCAAATCGCGGATTGTCTACTGCGTTGATAATAGCGATAGCCATTGGCAACATCATTAGGATTGTTGCCGTATTACTAATCCACATACTGAGTACTGCGGTTGTTAACATGAAGCCCAGTACCAGTTTGAGCGGGCTGCCGCTGCCCGTTATACGCAACATGTAAATGGCGAAACGCTTGTGTAAGTTAGCGCGCTCCAACCCTTTTGAAAGCATGAAAGCAGCCATTAATAGAATGATAACGTGGCTTCCGAGAGCAGAGGCAGCTTCGCTGTGAGACAACACACCAAATAGCGGGAATAGCGCGAAGGGTAAAAGTGAGGTAGCGGGAATAGGGAGCGCTTCAGTCACCCAGAGCACAGCGACAAATAGCGTAATTGCTGCGGTAAAAATGATCTCGCTGGGCTGATCAATGGCCCACAATCCCAAGCCACATAGTACTGAAGCGATAAAGGCAAATAGAATTATACTGTTTTTGCGTGTTGGCTTTCGTTGTAGAGTTTCTGAAGAAGGTTCAGAGTTTGTGTGCATTGCGCTTCCCGTTACTAATAGCTTTATTATAAGTGCTAGTTATTGCTCTTATATTTTCTATCAGTAATTAGCGGGAAACGCACTACGCTTTTGCGAAAAAAACGTGTTTTTGAGACGGTTTCTTTTATTTACTCTCGTCGTCTGACGAGATTCGGCTTGCAACTGCACCTGCTTGGCCTTTGTATTTAGCGTCCACTCGTGCGTTGTACGGTTTTTCAGCTGGCGCCGATAGCACCTCAAAGCTAAGTGCCCCTATTTTCATTTTAGGGCGAAGCGCCAGCGGTAACTTACCACTGTTGTAAAACTCAAGAACGATGTTGCCCGACCAGCCTGGATCTATTCGATGCGCGGTCACGTGAACCATTAAGCCCAAACGCGCAAGCGAAGAACGCCCGTCTAACCAACCTACGATGTTGTCAGGCAAGGTTACTGACTCGTGGGTAATGGCAAGCGCTAGCTCCCCAGGGTGTAGAAAGAAGGCTTTACCCTCTTCTAGTTCAATTTCATCGCTCATAACATGGTCAAGCGCTTCTTGAACCTGTGCTTTCGGCCCACTTAAATCGATAAACGGTGCTTGGTGATCTTCAAACACGCGAAATTTATTACCTAGGCGGATATCTACCGTTACACCACTTATTTGATCGTAGCTGGGTGTAGGGTCAATTTTAATTTTTCCATCTTGCAGATGTTGGTAGATATCGCGGTCGCACAAGCGCATGGTGTATTCCTCATTTCGTTAGGCCGCTATTATGCGTATGTCGCCGCATGCATTCAACTGCTCAAAGGCTTGTTTTATCTGCTTTTGCGCAATTTTCGTATAGTTTTATCAAATTTTAAATTTAAGCAATCGAACCTGGCTATAATTCACCTTTACTACACCTGTCTGAATTTACCTATCCGTCGGGCTTTCCTGATATTTGTTACCTAGATATTTCAAGCTAGTTACTCTTTACCAACAATGCCAATAGGGTTGCCCTTAATGTGTTTTACTGCCCCTTTGCGTGGCGCAACAGTAAGGGCCAATTGCATAGACAGGGCGCGAGCAGCCTCGCGATAACTTTCACTCAATGCACTTTCGGGCGAGGTAATTAACAAAGGCGTGCCGGCATCGCCATGCTCGCGAATATGGATATCAAGCGGTAGCTGACCTAAAAGTGGCAGTCCGTGGCGTTCGGCAAGCGCCTCGCCCCCGTCTTTTGAAAACACATAGTCTTTGGTACCACAGGCTCTGCACTGGTAATAACTCATGTTTTCAATAAGCCCTAATACAGGTACGTTCACTTTTTCAAACATGCTTATGCCTTTTTGGGCGTCGGCTAGTGCTAAGTCCTGCGGCGTTGTAACTACCACTGAAGCAGTCAGCGGTACTTGTTGCGCCATTGTCAGTTGGATATCGCCTGTTCCTGGTGGCATGTCTACAATCAAGTAGTCCAGCACAGGCCATAGGGTTTCATCTAATAATTGCTTTAACGCTCTGCTAGCCATGGGTCCGCGCCATACGGCCGCGTCTTCTTGGGGCACTAAGTAACCAATGGAGTTCGCCACCAGCCCATGTGCCATAAGCGGCTGCATGTGCTTATTATCTTCACTTTCAGGGTGTGCATCGGGGTTGCCCAACATAATGGGAATTGATGGCCCATAAATATCGGCATCTAAAATTCCTACTTTCGCGCCTTCTTGCATAAGCGCAAACGCTAAATTAATACTGGTTGTCGACTTACCTACACCGCCCTTGCCAGAAGCCACTGCTATGATGTTTTTAATATTGGTGACCGGAGCTACTTCTGTTTCTCCACTTGCTACGCTTTGTTTAAACGTAAGCAGCTCATCGCCAAGCTTCCCTTTTAGCTGTTTAAGCACTTCTTGTTTAAGCGCGTCTAACTGAGTAGCAATACAAAACGGCAAAGTAACTGTCACACCGGCATCTTCATTTTCTGGCTTGCTAAAAGCACACCATGGCAAGGTATCTTCAACATCTAACGAAAAATACTTGGCCAAAATTACAGCAACTTTTTGAGTTGCCGGCTCTGCTTTGCGAGAAAAGAACATAAAATGCCTTACTAGTAGTAGAATTGTGTGAATTACGTAATGCAAAAAACGCGGTTTTCCGCTAGTATTTGCAGCCATTTTGAAACGCAAAGAATCAATAACGTCATTATGTCAGAAAAACGCCGAATTCTGGTAACCAGTGCGTTGCCATACGCAAATGGCTCTATTCACTTAGGTCATTTGCTAGAACACATTCAAACCGACATCTGGACTCGTTTTCAGCGCCTTCGCGGAAACGAATGTTACAGTGTTTGCGCCGACGATGCACACGGTACGCCGGTTATGCTTAAAGCCCAAGAGCTTGGCATTACACCAGAAGAAATGGTGGCAAGAACGCGTGCTGAACATCACCAAGACCTTGTTGATTTTCACGTAGATTACGACAACTACTATGTAACCCATTCGCCAGAAAACAAGGCGCTGTGTGAAGAAATTTACACCCGTTTGGATAATGCGGGTTACATCAGCAAGCGCACCATTAACCAACTGTTCGACCCTGAAAAAGAAATGTTCTTGCCAGACCGTTTCGTTAAGGGTACCTGCCCAAGCTGTGGCGCAGAAGATCAAAACGGCGACAGCTGTGACGTATGTGGCGCAACGTATAGCCCAACAGAAGTGAAAAAACCTCGCAGCGTAGTATCGGGTGCCACACCAGTGCTACGTGAGTCTGAGCACTTCTTCTTTGACCTGCCAAAATTTGAAGGCATGTTAAAAGAGTGGATCCGCTCAGGTGCCCTGCAGGAAGAAATGGCTAACAAGCTGCAAGAATGGTTTACTGAAGGTCTTCAACAGTGGGACATCAGCCGTGACGCGCCTTACTTCGGCTTTGAAATTCCAGGTGCGCCGAACAAATTCTTCTACGTGTGGGTAGATGCGCCTGTTGGCTACATGGCAAGTTTCAAAAACTTCTGCGACCAAAACAACTTAAAGTTTGATGATTTCTGGAAAGCAGACTCAGAGGCTGAGCTTTATCATTTTATTGGTAAAGATATTACCTATTTCCACTGCCTATTCTGGCCTGCCATGCTAGAAGGTGCGGGATACCGTAAGCCTACTGGCGTAAATATTCACGGTTTCGTAACGGTGAACGGCGCGAAAATGTCAAAGTCGCGCGGTACGTTTATTAAAGGCCGTACTTACCTTGACCACCTGAACCCAGAGTATCTGCGTTACTACTTTGCGTCTAAGTTAGGCGACGGTGTTACCGACATCGACCTTAACTTTACTGACTTCGCACAAAAAGTGAATTCAGACCTGGTAGGTAAAGTGGTTAACATTGCAAGCCGCTGTGCAAGCTTTATCACTAAGCGTTTTGACGGGAAACTGTCTGACAACGTGATTGAACCAGAACTGATTGCAGAGTTCCAAAACGCGTCAGAGAGCATTGCTGCACTTTTCGAGAAGCGTAAGTACCACCAAGCCGTGCGCGAAATCATGGCCCTTGCTGACAAAGCGAACCAGTTCATTGATAACAATGCACCTTGGGTAACCATTAAAGACGAGACTAAGCAGCAGTTCACACACGATGTATGCTCGCTAGGTATTAACATGTTCCGTCTGTTGGTGATTTACTTGAAGCCTGTGCTTCCTGTACTTGCAGAAAAAGCAGAAGAATTCTTAAACGATAAGTTCGACTGGAATTCACTGCAAACCCTATTGAAAGGCCACGCCATCAACAAATTCAAGCCGATGATGCAGCGTGTAGAAATGGAGAAAATCGACGCCATGGTTGAAGATTCAAAAGAAAGCTTAGCGCCAGCAGCACCGGCAATCGACCCAGACAGCCCGCTTGCTAAAGACCCTATTAGCGACACTATCTCGTTTGATGAGTTCGCCAAGGTAGATTTACGTATTGCACGTATTGCTAAAGCTGAACACGTAGAGAAAGCTGACAAACTTTTACGTTTAGAGCTAGATTTAGGTGGCGAAACTAAACAAGTTTTTGCAGGTATTAAGTCGGCCTACTCGCCTGAAGCCCTAATCGGTAAACATACGGTAATGGTAGCGAACCTCGCCCCTCGTAAAATGCGTTTTGGCATGAGTGAAGGTATGGTATTAGCCGCGGGCCCTGGTGGCGACGAGCTATACATTCTTGAGCCGCACGAAGGTGCAAAGCCGGGTATGCGTGTTAAGTAAGCTGTAAAGCGCCCCCTTAAAAGTAAGGTGACATTCAGCGCTATTGAGCGACGGGATGTCACCTTTTTTATTGGGCGGTCAAAGCGGCGCTCAGATTTATAAAGCAAAAATCATATAACCAGAATCAAAGTGCAAGCACGTAACTTGGTATGCTAATAAGCCTTATCATCTTACACTCCCCACTCACTAATTACTTACCCACTCACTAACCTTATCTGCCTAAGGCAAATCGGCTAGAAAATTCTTGTCAAAACACAGCGCAGTTCCGTTCGGTTTGATTCAAGGCGATCTAACCCTCTTTTTTTAACGTAATCAACGTGGTTAATTAATAAAAGAGGTATTTATGGAAGATTTCTTCGGGACTAATATCGATTTATCGGAATTAACCGAAAAAGCTATATCACTGGTGATGACTTACACCCCCAAATTGTTGTTGGCTATTCTTACTTTGGTGGTGGGTCTCTGGTTAGTGAATCGTTTTGTAAACCTATTAGATCATCGGCTAGGTAAAAAGGATCCCACGTTAAATAAGTTTCTGTGCGGACTTATCAGTGCGGTGCTAAAAGTAATGCTGTTGATTTCAGTTGCCTCAATGATAGGCATTGAAACCACCTCATTTATTGCCGTCGTAGGTGCAGCAGGTTTGGCCATTGGTCTGGCATTACAAGGCAGCCTGGCGAACTTTGCTGGCGGTGTGCTAATACTGATTTTTAAACCCTTTAAAGTGGGTGACACCATTGAAGCAGAGGGTCATTTAGGCTCAGTGTCAGAGATACAAATTCTTTATACTGTACTTAACACTTTTGACAATAAGCGCATAGTTATTCCCAATGGCAGCCTGTCTAATGCTACGTTAATTAACGTTAGCGTATATGATAAACGCCGTTGCGACATGACATTTGGTATAGGCTACGATGACGATATCGATAAAGCAAAGAAGGTGTTGCAGCGTCTGTTTGAAGAAGATGAGCGCTCGTTAACCGACCCTGCACCAAGAATTTGTGTAGGCGGATTAGGCGATAACTCAGTCGATCTGATGTTTAGACCGTGGGTCGCCACAGATGACTTGTGGCCTTACTACTGGGATATGCAGGAAAAAGTTAAAAAAGCTTTTGACGAAGAAGGTATTAGCATCCCATATCCACAACGAGATGTGCACCTCTATAAAACGAGTAACGACTAACGTCTCAGTTAGGAGATAGCAGTCTATGCTATCTCCTATTCCCCTTTCAAACTTGCTTAAAAACGCGAAAGCCATCCGTTTTAGTTACAACATCTTGGTAAATATAGAAGATGGTAAGCGTCTGTCGCTGCTTTCAAGTTAAGAGCTTGGCGTGCTCTCTCTGCACATGGCATACTCATTAACAATACTAGCGCAGCGTGCGATTCATCGTAGAGGTCCTTACACTGGCGCCCACCGCGGAAAAACGCGGCTTCAAATTGCGTTTGGGTTTTATTGCGGTCATGGGTATAACCCGCTTTTTCGCGAGTATTACGTACACCGCACTGCACCATGGCAAGTAAGATGCTAAATAGTCTTGAAGCTTAACCGCCCCTTTCCATTTTTGTTGAAAAAAGAGCGTTGAAAACATCACTTGACGTTGTTCAACAATTTCAAATCCCAGCAGCTGAAGCCAATCTTTAATGCGATAGGACGTAAAAAAGCGTGCATCGTGTAGGATATTTCCGCGCTTAACAGGTAGAAATTTGGCAATGCCGGCGAGGCTTAAGGGGTTAAAGCCACTTATGATCACATAACCGTTTTGTGTAATAACGCGGTCTACTTCTCTTAATATTTCGTGAGGGTCTTGTGCAAAATCTAATTCATTAGCAAGTAGAAAGCCATCAATGCTGTTTTCGGCGAAGGGTAAGCAGTGCGACTGCCCCACTACCGTGTTTTCTCTACTTATTTTCGGTTCGCGTTTATCACCGCCTAACGATTTACCCGATGCATTGTGATTGGGAAAGCCCTCTTTCGCTTCATTGTGGTGTGGCTGCTCGCTAGCTAGGTCATTAAACGGAACGTGATTGATGTGGTGTCGAATTGGGCTGGTATCGAGATTTATATCGGCACTTAGCGAGCCTAGTTTGGCAAAGTGATACCCGAAAATTCGCTCAGCATAATCGCTACAAACTGCATTGACCGCATGTCGAATGTGCTCTCCGGCGGGGAAATCATTCCAATTTGTAGGGTAGCGTGGCGGTTTGGCTTTAAACGCCGATCTCATTAACACTGCGCGCTCTTAGGTTGCTCTGCTCTTCACAAGTCCCTATAGTAACGCATAATTCTACCTACACAAGCAGGTACTCTTATGACGGCAGAAACACTTCCTTCAGGCGTAGCCATTCATCCTATTCCCGCTTTTACCGACAATTACATTTGGTGTATTTATAACGAGAGTAGCGCTATTGTTGTCGACCCAGGTGATGCTGAGCCAGTACTGGCCTTTATTAAAGCCAAAGGCTTAACGCTGAGCGCAGTTCTCATCACTCATCACCACAGAGACCACACAGGTGGTATTGCTAAATTAGTATCTGCAGTACCAGATTTGTCAGTTATTGGCCCAAGAGGCAATCACATAAGAGGAATAACTAAATCTGTTTCTCAAGGCGATACTGTCTCGCTACCTGTTTTTAAAATGGCGCTGCAAGTAATGGAAGTGCCAGGTCATACCCTTGATCACATTGCTTTCTTCGGGCATGGCGCATTGTTTTGCGGCGACACGTTATTTTCAGCAGGTTGCGGACGATTGTTTGAAGGTTCGCCAGAGCAAATGCATCATTCACTGAATAAGTTAAAGCGACTGCCCGACACCACGAAAGTGTTCTGTACACATGAGTATACTCAGGCTAATGTCCAGTTTGCTTTAGCCGTAGAGCCAGACAATAAGGCGCTGTGTGACTACGCACAGTGGGTGGCAGAAAAACGCGCTCAAGGTCAGCCTACACTACCTAGTAATCTCAAAGAGCAAAAAAACATAAACCCATTTTTACGGGCTCATGAACTTTCTGTGAAAACTGCTGCCGAAGCCTATTGCGAAAATAACCTGGCTGACGATGTAGCGGTATTTGCTGCAGTTCGCCGCTGGAAAGATGAGTTTTGATGCAAAAGTAAGCCGATTATCGTAACATGGTCGGTTTGCAGTGCTCCACGAGGTTTCTTCATATATGCAGTTGAAGTTTTTCCCACTGTCGCCACTGATATTGGCGCTAGGTTTAACGGGTTGTCAGTTAACCGATAATAATAACGACAATGCACAATTAGAAAGTAACGAAACCGCTTCACTAGAAGCGTGCAGTGAAATTCATAACAACGAAGAAGCCATTTCTGATTGTGAAATTGCAAGAGACGGCGTTATTGATGTTGTTCACCCCAATGATGATACGCTAGAAGAAGGCGCTGAGCTTACCGATACACCGGATATGCATACGCAGGCGGTCGTTACTGACGTATGGGAACGTGCAAGTGCGAATTTCGCCTTACCTATCCCTGACGACAAACGCATTAGCGCACAGCGTAAATGGTACCTGAAGCACCCAGAGTATATGGCTCGCGTTGTAAAACGCGCCAAGCCTTTTCTTTATTACATTACCGAAGAAATTGAAAAGCGCGACATGCCGATGGAGCTTGTGCTTTTACCAATAGTAGAAAGTGCTTTTGATCCCTTTGCTTATTCCCATGGCCGAGCGGCTGGTATGTGGCAGTTTATTCCTGGCACAGGTAAGCGCTTTGGTATGCAACAGAATTGGTGGTATGACGGACGTCGAGACGTTGTTGCGTCTACTCAAGGTGCACTTGACTATCTAACCTATTTAAACGAAATGTTTGATGGTAATTGGCTGCACGCACTTGCCGCCTATAATAGTGGCGAAGGCCGCGTTCAAAGGGCTATTAAAGCTAACAAACGCGCGGGTAAACCTACCGACTTTTGGAACTTAAATTTACCCAAAGAGACACGTGCTTACGTGCCTAAATTACTTGCGCTGGCTGATATTCTAAAAAATAAAGATGAATATGCGTATGCGTGGCCTGAAGTTGAGAATGTAGCGGTTATCGAAGTGGTTGATATCGGCTCACAGGTCGATTTAGCGTTTGCCGCCGAACTTGCTGGTATGTCTTTAAAAGAACTACACGGGTTAAACCCAGGGTTCAACCGTTGGGCAACGTCGCCAGAAGGGCCCCATAGGTTGATACTTCCTTTAGACAAAGCGGCCGCTTTTTCCCAAGCACTGGCCAAAATTGATCAAAAAGAGCGATTGAACTGGGTACGCCATTCGGTGAAGCCCGGCGACAGCTTAGGTAAAATCGCTAAGCAGTATCACACCACCGTGAAAGTTCTTAAAAAAGTGAATGAGCTAGACTCGTCCATGATCCGCGTGGGTCAAGCGATAATGGTACCAGTAGCACTTCAAGAACTGGACAGCTACACATTATCTCAGGAACAGCGTCTAGCCAGCTTGCAGAACGGCAACACGTCTAAGCAAAAAGTACGTCATACCGTACAATCTGGTGATACGCTTTGGGATATTGCCCGTAAGTACAATATAGGCACTAAACAATTAGCTAAATGGAACGGTATGGCCCCTGGCGATATGCTTCACCCTGGCAAAACCTTAGTTATCTGGCAGGAAGGTAAAGCGCAAGACGGTGTTACCAAAAAAGTGACCTACACAGTAAGAAATGGCGATTCGTTGTCTCGTATCGCCAGCAAGTTCAATGTTAGAGTAAGCGACATAGGCAAGTGGAACTCACTTAATACTAAGCGCTATCTACAACCTGGTCAGAAGCTAAAACTTTATGTAGACGTAACAAGGTTGAACGCATCAAGCTAACCTTTAATACTTAAAGTTCAATATTGTTCATGCCTAACTGCATTTACGTTACGCTTTAAGTCAGAATACAGGATAAGGAAATGCTAAGAATTAACCGAGAAAATTTGCGAAACAGTCATGAAACGCCTTGGTTAATCTTAGATTTAGTCATGTTAGGTATACTTTTTGTGAACCTAACATGGCTCATTTTCGATGCCTTATACGCCACCGACTTTGTCTATGGTCTATTGGGCACGTATTTTCCCGCTTTTCTTAGTGCTTACGATCCCGTTCACAACAACTTTCTGTTGGTCGACTTGGTGTTTATCGCCATTTTCTTCAGCGAATTTTGCTTCCGGTGGGTTGTAGCTATTGTGCGTAAAGAACACTTACGCTGGTACTTTTTTCCGTTTTTGCATTGGTACGATATCATAGGTCTAATCCCTACTGGACCTACCCGCCTATTTCGTTTCTTGCGCATATTTTCTATTTTGCACCGCCTGCACAAATTCGAAATCATCGACTTAAATCAAACCGCGGTCTTTCGCTTTTTTGCGTTTTACTACGATGTATTTGTCGAAGAGTTAAGCGACCGAATTGTTGTAAAAGTGCTCAGCGATGCGCAAAAAGACATCTCAGCAGGTTCGCCTTTATTAGACGATATCAACGCACAGGTACTGGCCCCCCGCCGTCCTGTCATTACCCAATGGATGGCTGGCGTTATCAACCATTTAGGCCAGTCAATTCAAAGCGAAGAGCACGGCGAGGTGATACGGGAGCACGTGCGCAAGAGCGTGGGTAAAGCGGTGAGAAGTAATGCACAAGTTTCTTCCCTGCATTACCTACCTGTTATCGGCAAAACCATTGAAAATACGTTGGAAGAGTCAGTCGCCGATATCGTGACCACATCGCTAGTTAATCTGTTAAGCGACTTAGACGCAGAGCGCATCGACCACTTCATTTCAGTCGGCATGCACGACTATACCCCTACCGCCGATGCACTTGATAAAGAAGTACTTAACGTTGTAAACGAATGCTTAGAACTGGTGAAAGCGCACGTTGCACAGCAGCGTTGGAAGTCACATCTCACCGAAAAAGAATCAGCAATCCCCACTGGCAAGCCCGAAATTTAATTAATTTGCAAAGCGGTTGAGTCAAGGTGAACGCTAGCCAGTATTCTGTTCAGCCATTGTTCATACAAATAAGCTAATATAAAGTCCTTATGAATATAATTATAACGATTAGAGGGACTTATGATGAAAATTAAACGCTGCCGAACGTTCAGCCGCTCATTTAACCACGCAATACTAGTAATTTGTATAGCGGTATTTGCTTCAGGCTGTATGGTGATCTTGCCGACCTCTTCTATTTCCACCAACCAAGAACCTGAAAAAATAGTTGAGCGCATTGAATACAATGCAAACCGATGCTGGTCCACACTGCATCAGCCAATCCATAGCGATATAGTCGTAAACACGTACACAATACAAAACGGCTACAAACTCACGGCCAGTCGTAAAGAAGGGAGCACCCCGCAATATCCTTTTTTACACGTCACCGTTACCCACTCAACCTACGGCAGCGAGGTATCTGTTCGAGAAGGTGAGTTTAACTTGGGCACAGACTTAAATTTAAGTGATGATGTAAATCGATGGATAAATGGCGACAATAGCTGCTAAGACTGATAAGGCGTACACACTATTTTTCAGTAGTAGACAGAATAATACTCGTCTCACTATTAAGCACGCCTTTAACGCCGCGCACTTCTTTTAAAATGCCATCTAAGTGCGCGAGACTTTCGGCAGTTATAACAATAAGTAAATCCCAATTTCCGTTTGTAGTATGAAACCGCTCAACACCATTCACCTGCCTAAGCTTACTAATAAGCTGTGTTGTACTAAGCCCTTCAAGCTCGACTGACATAAGAGCTTTTATTTTGTCTGGTTGCAGCTGCTCGTTAACACGAATAGTAAAACCGTCGATCACCCCCGAATTTACTAACCTGTCGATTCGTTTTTGCACCGTATTTCGCGATAACGAGAGGACTTCAGCTAGCACGGTTACAGGTGTTCGCGCATCGCGCTTCAATATATCGAGAAGCTCGCGATCTTTCGCATCTAAATCTACATACATGGTCGTTTCCCCAATAGATAAACAAATCGTCGAGTCATTAACTCGTTCTCCAAGACTAATTAGCGAAAAGCATAATGATAAAACAATTGAGCAATATGCTTAAACTAAATAACAACTTGCAACACCTTGAGCATGGTTAAGTGAATTCGCCAGAGAATAAAATACACGCTCTTTTCAGTGGAAATATTTCAGCTAAGGGCTGTAGGACGTATTATGCAAGCCAGTCACATCAAAAACTCACGATTAACTACACCAAATTCCGTTTTAATGGTACGCCCCTGTGCCTTTCGCCCCAACGAACAAACAGCCAAAGACAATAGTTTTCAGAAGCCCCTTGTATCGACGGGAAGAAATAGAGCGGAAATATCAAAGAATGCGTGTGCGGAATTTGATGAGATGGTTCGCATTTTACGTATGAACCACATAACGGTAGAGGTGTTTGAAACAGAAAGGAAAAACACGCCCGATGCCGTATTTCCAAATAATTGGTTAAGTACACATCCCAACGGTTTGCTTGTCACCTACCCTATGTACTGTGAAAACCGCCGAGCGGAGCGTCGTGACGATATTGTCAGTTATCTGCAGCAACACTATATCGTACAGCAAGCTAAAGATTTATCTTTCTTTGAAGAAGACGGAGATATTGTTGAAGGTACAGGGGCTATGGTGATCGACCATGTAAACGCGCTAGCCTATGTTTGCCTATCCCAACGAGCCAATAAGAGAGCTGTAATATCGGCGTGTAAAGCTATTGGTTTAACGCCTATATGTTTTAGCGCCTTTGATACTGCTGGTACGGCGATTTACCACACCAACGTAATGATGTGTGTGGGCAGTGATTTTGCCATTGTTGCTACTAGCATGATAGAAGAAAGCGACAAAAATGTGGTGCTTTCAACACTTAAGGAGACAGGTAAAAACGTCATCGAAATTAGCGAAGAACAAGTGAATAGTTTTGCCGGAAACTGCCTAGAGCTTTTGAATAGCAATGGAAAACGTTTATTACTTATATCAGACACTGCTTTTAGTTCAATGAACGAAGAGCAACTAGCTTTACTACCCAGCGATCTTACTTTACTTCCCATCGCAGTGCCTACTATTGAAATGGGAGGAGGCTCCGTTCGCTGCATGGTCGCGGGTATTCACCTTGAGTGTAAAACGATTGGCGCTGAACAAACTACGACTAATAACATCAGCTTTGACACTCGCGTGAGACTAGCAAAAGGTGATGACTTGGAAGGCTTGCTTGCGTTAGCTGAAGCTGCATCGCCAGGTATGACAACCTTCCCACCGGATAGAGCAACGCTTGATAACAAATTAAATCGTTCCATTAGAGAAGAACAAAAACTTATGCGTCAAGAGCGTCCAGACTACCTTTTGTTTGTATTGGAGGACCTTCGAACTGGCAAGCTTATTGGTACATCTGCAATTTTTGGTGAATTAGGAAAAGAAGACAGTTTTTATAGTTACAAGCGAGAAAAAGTCGCACAGCGAAATAAATCACTAGGCGCACACTACACCCACGACATACTGCACCTAAGTCACCATTTTGAGGGGTACGCGGAAGTGGCATCACTCTACTTACTGCCTGAATACAGAAAACACTTCAACGGAAAACTACTTTCAAAAGTACGCTACCTTTTTATGGGTTTACATCAGCATGTATTTCCAAAGCAAGTCATGGCCGATCTACGAGGCTATGTAAATAAGGATGGGGAATCGCCTTTCTGGAATGTCGTCGGACGTCACTTTTTTCCTATGACATACGCTGAAGCGGATTTATATGGTGCCGTAAACGGAAATCAATTTATTGCTGATTTAATGCCCAAACTTCCGCTGTATGTAAATATGTTACCCAAAGAGGCTCAGTTGGCTATTGGTAAACCACATAACGACGGCCAACCCGCTATGGCAATGCTAGAAAAAGAAGGGTTTAAATTCACGAACTACATCGATATTTTTGATGGTGCGCCAAGTATGGAAGCTGAAGTTTCAAGCCTAAAAACTGTCAAATCAACAAAGCAAGTAAGAATAAAAGTTGGCGAAGGTACAAGGCGCGGCACCGAGAGTAAAATGAAGCTTATCGCCACGTTAAGCCAGCCTTTTTATGCAATGATGGCAGAAACCGAAGAACAAGACGAAATAGCTGTTATTTCTCGCAAAACAGCACAAGCATTAAACGTTAGCTCGGGATATACCATTTTACTTTCAGATGTTTAGCCTCGTGCGTATATCCAAAAACCGCCGTTCAATGACGAAAACTCGGTGTGCGCTTTGAGCTTAACTAAAAAGAAAGCCCGCAAATGCGGGCCT